>JBGQIR010000028.1:0-13292 GCA_041498535.1 Methylomirabilis sp. (SeqCode) | reverse complement strand
CCGCCACCACCTTCCGGCCCAGGTTCTCCAAGGCCCACGAACCACCGGCGCCTGAGGTCGTCACCTCCAGCACCGTGTTGAGATCCGCCCCAGCCTTGGCCGCGAGCATCAGCGCTTCACTTACACCAACCTGGTTCGCGGCACAGAGGATCTGGTTGCAGAGCTTGATGGTTTGCCCCGCTCCACTCGGCCCGGCATAGACGACCTTTTTTCCCATCGCCTGGAGGATCGGCAAGGTCTCCTCGTATGCTTTCTTGTCTCCCCCGACCATGATGGTGAGGGTTCCGTTGATAGCTCCGATCTCTCCACCAGTCACGGGCGCGTCCAGCATCGTGATTCCCTTCTTCTCCAACTCGTCGGCCATCCGTCGAGTAGCGTCGGGTGAGATAGTGCTCATGTCAATCACGATCTGCCCCGGACGCCCGCCCCAGACGATGCCATCATCTCCAAGGATGACACGCTCAACATCGGGGGTGTCGGTGACGATGGTGAGCACGACATCGGAATTGGCGGCCACATACTTCGGTGAGTGGCCTTCCCTTGCTCCAGCCTCAACCAACCCTTTCGTTCTTTCGCGACTTCGGTTATAAACAACAAGTGAGTATCCTGCTTTCATGAGGTTGGTGGCTATGGGCTTTCCCATGATCCCCAAGCCGATGAACCCGATCTTTTTCTTCATTCTATCCCTCGCTTGTGTGAAGCATCTCGTGCCGCGAGCCGTCGTGAAGCGGCGTGATTAGAAGCGCCCGGCGATCGGCCAGGCTAATCCGAACGCATGATGGACATTGTCACTGCGAGGCGGCAGGAGCCCCATCTCCACCATCGGGGGCAGGACCGCTTCGACAGGGCTCAGCGCAGGCTTCGACGTGCCTCATGGCAGGCTCCGCAATCCCAAGAGGGATGGGTTTGCCTCGCTTATACCAGTCGCTCGCAATGAAAAGGCAAGAGCGCTGAGTGCGCTCGATTTAGTCATATTCAGGCTCGATCTCGAAGCCCCGGGCCTCCATTTCGAGTGCAAAGAGGGCCAGGTACTTCAGCTTAGCAAGTGGTTCATAGGCGGCTTCTTCGGGACCAGCCGGTACGAAACGCTCCGGCGGTTTGTGGGGGATGAGGATGGGGGTGGAGAGGACCTGATCGGCTGCTCGGCGAAGCTCGGGATCGTCCGTTTCCACCGTAATGCCATTACGTGTGGCCTCCCATTGACCAATGAGGGCGGGATCCATTCTCCGCCTGATGATCCCCTTCGCCACTGCCTCCTTTGCCTCCTTTGCTGGCTTTTTCGGCTCGAAAGCCCGCGCGCTCCAGCCCTGGCGCCTCCTCCTCGTAGTGTTACTCCCTGCCATGCGCGGGGTGACGTGCCTAGGTGTCTCGCTTCTACTCCGCCCGTCTCTATCCTGTCAAGCGAAATCACCCATTAAAGCATTGGGCAACCGCCTCCGTTCCCGCCACCGTCAGCTTCCCGAGTAGGCGATATCCGCTCCTGATCCGAAACGAGATCTAGTGCAATGCAAGGCGGCGTACGTCACTTGACATTCAGACACTTGACATTCTGTTCAACGTATGAAATATTGGCGGTCGCTGAGGTAGTCGGGACTGTGCCGAAGCGACCGTTGAGATTTCGGCAGAGGGCTCGGCAGGAAGCGGCTTAGGAAGTGAAGGCGGGCCAAGAAGGCGTACCGCAGGGGGAAGCGGAGCCGAGGGGCCCGATTGAGCCAGCAGGAGGGGACTCGACGATGAACCAGATCAGGGACACCGCACGGATTTTGCGGCTCGCACTCATCTGCGTATCGGTGGCCTTTATCATTGCCGGCTGCGCGACCACAGCCTCATTTCGTCCTGAGATCGATAGCATGAGGGCGGCTCTCGCCGAGGCTAAGGCGGCAGGAGCCGAGACCCTCGCGCCCGAAGAGTACGCGCGCGCTGAGGCCTGCCTCGACTTGTTCACTCACGAGGCAACTGAGTTCAATCCATTCGCGGACCCGCACGCCAGCAAATATGTGGGCAGGTGTCGAGTGCCGTTTCAAGCGTTAAAAGATAAGATGGCTGCCGCTCGGGTGGCGAAGGTGTCTGCTCGGCCGGTCCCAGCGCCCGTGGAGATGCCCACGCCCGGGGTGGAACTGGGGGTGTACCCGGGTATGGGCACGCTCGCCGAGGCCCTGGCAGCTCTTCCCGCGGCGGAAGCACCGGCACCCCCTGAGGGGGTGGCTCCTGCAGCGGAAGCCGCACCACCCCTGACGGCGGTTGCCCCTTCAGCGGAAGTCCCACCCGGGGCGGAGCCGGCACCCACGCCCGGAGCGGAGCTCGGGGTGTACCCGGGTATGGGCACGCTCGCCGAGGCCCTGGCAGCCCTCCCCGAGGCGGAGGCGCCCACGCCCGAGGCGGAGCTGGGGGTATACCCAGGCATGGGCACGCTCGCCGAGGCCTTGACGGCGCTCCCAGAGGCCGAGGCACCAGCACCGCCGGCTGAAGTGGCACCAACTCCGGCAGAGGTGCCACTCCCGGTCGCAGCGGTGAAAGAAGCGGTAGTCTCGCCCCCCGTGGAGGCGCCCAAGCCAGAAATGGTCCCGATGGCCCCTCCAGCCCCAGCACCACCACCTCCAGTTGCGGCCGCGAGGGAAGCCGAGAAGGAAAAGGCGCCGCCTCTGAAGGACATCTTCTTCGACTATGACATGGCTTTGATCCGGCCGGATGCGCGCAAGACTCTCGACGAAAACGCCCAGTGGTTGAGGGCGAATCCGAAGGCCACGATCATCATCGAAGGTCACTGCGATGAGCGGGGGACGCCGGAGTACAACCTCGGTCTTGGCCAGCGACGGGCCCAAGCGACCCAGGACTACCTTGTGGCATCAGGCGTCGATGACAAGCGGATCAAGATCATCAGTTACGGCAGGGAGCGGCCTTTCGTCATCGGTCACGACGAATCAGCCTGGAAGTGGAACCGGAGGTCTCACTTCGTCCTGCCGTAGGGGAAGAAAGGCGTCGCCGTTTGTCTCTGCCCCCTCACTTCCCCGACCCTCTCCTCGGGCAGAACGGGAGGTGAGGGCATCGTCGGCGCCCATAGAGAGCTTTTGAGCAGCACCAGAGATTTCGTCCTCCTGGCAGGTGGGAGTTCAGAACGCAAAGATTGCCGGATCGAATGCAATCTCTCCAACCATCCATCCATAGATCTTCCTAACCTTTAGAAGAAGTTCCTCCGGGTTTAGCAAAATCGCCAGCCGCGCCACCAGGCCATCTTTCGGTCTCTGCTCATCTCATGAACCTCTGGCACGCCCATCCAGCATTGTTCCGCTCGTGGAGGTGCTTGTGTTTCCTTCTCTTGGACGAAAAGGTGACTGCAAGTCCAGACGTCAGTAGTTGCCCCCCGCCTGTGATGCAAGATTCCCGAGCCGTGGTGCGGAGGTAAACGAGTTGGGCCACATTGCGCGAAAGACCGCGGGGAGGAAAAACGATGGAACATCATAAGGAACAAAGTCGCATTGAAAACCTTGTCGCACGAGCAGTAAACCTAATTGATCTGGCGGAGTATCAAGAGGGTTCTGTGGTGAGTCGAACGATCATTGACAAAAAGACCGGGACGGTAACCTTTTTCGCGTTTGACGAGGGACAAGGACTCAGTGAACACACTGCCCCATTTGACGCCCTGGTCTACCTTCTAGATGGTGAAGCAGAAATCGTGATCTCAGGCAAGTCCCTTCGCTTGAAGGAGGGCGAAATGGTGATCATGCCAGCCAACGAACCACATGCTCTGAGAGCGGTGAAGAAATTCAAGATGATTCTGACCATGATACGATCTTGACCTAAAAAGTCAGGGTGGCAGCTTGGCCTGTTCAGGAGTAGCTTTTTCGGGCCGGACATGTCAGCAGGCAATAGTCACGAGCAAGCCATTCCTGCATTTGCTCTTTCATGACCATGCACGAATAGCCTTTATTTGACCTGGACCCACTGTCCCCGGTAGACCGGGTACGCGGGGAAGGCGGTGTGATGCCGCACATACCCCGCATCCCACCAGGCCTCCACCAGCTCCGGCAAGCCCGTGGACGAGTTGACCTCGAAGATCTCCACCCCGACCCAATGCCCCCGATGCGCAATCGCCTGGCCCCGGTACTCATGCCGGCTGGGAACGTCACTCCAGACTCCGGTCAGGATCCACAGCGCTTGGGGCTGGCCAGTCTCATCCTGGACTGTCGTTCGGGGCTGCAGCCTGGTCAGCCGGATCGGTTTTGACAGGGGCGGAAGCTCCGCGGGGGTCGGGCGATCGGGCGCGTACACGTCCGGAATCCCCAACCTGGTCTCCAGGTACCGTGCCTCATACTCCAAGGCCTGGCGTTCTTGATCCGTCGCACTCATGACTTTGTCGATCCCTAATTTGTGCTGCCCCCAGTGCACCAGCTCGTGGAAGAGGACCGCCCGGCAGAAGGCCTCCGGGTGATCGGGCGCCTGACATCGACAGGTGAGATTGACGAATACCCGGTTCTTCTGGGGGTCGTAGTCACCCACAAAGCGGTGGTGATCCAGCTCCGTCCGACCCTGGAAGGCTTCCGGTGTTAGCTGAAGAATTTGGGGTACTGGCCAGTTGGTCACATCCCAGTGGGTTAACTCGGCCAGCGCCATGCGCATGGCCTGGAGGTCGTATTCCACCTGCTTTTCTGGCAGGATGCTCGAGCATCGTGGAGAGTGCCCCAGTGCTTGCCCTTCGGTGGCAGAGAGCGTTCCAACAAGGCTAAGCAGGAGCACCAACCCCACTGATGTGATGTGTAACACTCGGTTCATGGCTCCTCCCTGCTGTCGGCGAAAGCAACATCCCCCTGGCCTAATGCGACCTTGCACGATTATTTTAGCAGACTTTGTGCCAAATGACCAAGCCTGGGGAAGGTAACTTGACGACCGCCAGCAGTTGTGGGAGAATGCGGCCATAAAGGAGGGCACGATCATGTGTTGGGAGCGTGAAGAGTCCAAGAAGATGAGCGAAGAAGTCGATGAGGTCCTGAAGAAGCTCGTGAGGGAGGCGCAGAAGGAGGAGGAAGCGGAAGTGCCCGCCAAGGCTGGGTAGCCCCAATTGCTTTTGCGATGCAATCACCTCCATTAAACAGCAGGGGGTTAGGCGATTTGGAGACATTGCCTAACCCCCTTGTCATTGTGGCGAAGGAGCGTCCTTTGCTGTCCATCGGGCCACCTTTCTCAAGATTTCACTGGGCGTCACACCTGAGTGGGCGGGTGTAGATAAGGAGGACTGACTATGACACACGGGAACATGGCCAGGGGGTTGCGGAGGGCAATCATGGTTGGGGCCATGCATAGCCTTGCGCTGCTGTTCTCCGACCCCGGATGGGCTGACGGTCCGCCGGAAGGACTCCCAAAGACTCCCGAAATGCCGGACTTCTATGATCCGGCCGTCGTGGACACCTATACACTTATTGCCAAACGGCCCTATCAAGTTAACGGACAACCGCTCGCACCATGGCTGCTTGCGACCGTGCTGACTCCCAAAGCGGTCCACGTGGGGCCACCCTCTGTCGCTCATACAGCAAATGCTGCCGGGGGAGCAAAGGATGTAATCCTGGTGATTGGCTACGTGACAGATACGCGCGATGGGCGCATCATCGCGTTGACCGAAACCTTCGGGCACCCAGGCGACGAGACCAGGACCGTCAAGGCATGGGTTGACGAGGGGTGGGTCACGAAGGGGAAAGGAAGCGGCGAGTGGGGACGAGAGATCCGCTCTGAGACTGCGCTTACCCCACAACAGACGGCGGCATTTATGGGGCAAGTGTATAGCTTGATACAAACAGGCTTTGAGCAGAGCATCAAGCGGTAGGCGACATGGGAAAGCGCTGGCGTGCGAGAGCTGTTAAAGCCAGTGGAGCCGCAGCCGGTGGCAATGACGAGCATTGCCATGGAGCTGGCTCTTTCCCCGATAGGGTCTTCAGGAGGATCGAGCTCGAGGACTACACGCCGCCGGGACTCTTGGGAATAAGAATGCCTTGGAGAAGCCGCTCCATGTAACCAGCCACCAGCTAGGGCTCCAAAGCTGAAGGGAACTAGCGAGCAAGTCGGAAAGACTCTTCCAAAGGGCGGGGAGGCTTTCCCCGGCATCGGAGGCTAAGCCTCGATCAGCCTGAAGCAGTACGAGAAACCGGGCCAGGGCGTCCCGATTCACTCGCGGACCGATCCGGCCGAAAAGCTGGTTGGCGGGATCTTCTTGGATGTTGGGCTCATTCGTCGCTAACCTCGTAAAGCCCGCAGTAGAGAAGAGCCTCGATAAGAACTCCCTGTAGGCTGCTTTTGAAAGGCCGGTGCCCTTGAGGTCCCAGTGCCAAGAATATGCTGTGGCCAGGACGATCCGGTCGTCAAAGGCGCCATCCGCAAAGCAGGCTTCCAAAAGCTTGCGCCCGATTCCTCGCTTTCGCCACCCACGTGCGACCTCGATCATGCCCAGCTCCCAGACTTCCGGCGCGCTTCGGTCCCTCCACCGCTCCCTGGGGTCGGGCCTCGCGATGAGGGCGTAGCCCACGATCAGACCCTTCATAGTTCGGGCAAGCACCAGCCGCCCCTCTGTGGTTTGGGCAAACCGAGGAAATCCCTCCCCCAACCGTTGCCCGGAGTCAGGATGATAACTGTACAGGACTCCCATCCCAGGCGCAACTCGGGATTGGGAGATAATCTCGGAAGTGGGGTCAACCAGAAGTTTCACCGAATCAACCAAATTTGTTGGCCGCATTCGCATCACCTCAGGGCGTATTCTATGACACAACGCGGCATAACGCAAGCCAATTCTATCACATGCCTATACTGTATTCTCTGAACATCCTGGCGTTTGGCTCCGTAACATACTTATAAATAGCTATATTTAAACTTAGAATTCCATGTCAGCCACCCATGTGGAAAAGGCAGAATTTGGTGATGTTGCTTTGAACTACAGAAGGTGTTGTGTGGCACATTGCGTCATCTCACAGGACGGAGGCTTGGGCAAGATTTGAATGAGGATACAGCCCCAGCTTGAAGCGTCCTGTGGGTATTTGAGTGTTCAGGTGCGCTGGACCAAGAGGCGAGTTTGAGCTGATAGGTAGAGAAGTTTTCCTTGACAGTTGTGGGACCGAATACCATCACAACGGAGAAGGCGTGCTGCCGCTTTAAGTGGGGGGGCCGGCAACTTCATCTCGTCGAAGGGATACCTTCAGGAGCCAAGCGTTGCTCAGCAAGTGGTGGGGCTGGCGAAAGTGGCAGGACTGCTCGTACAGTTCCGCTTTGCCTACCAGAGATACGTGGGGTAGGATACGGGTTACGAAAAGAGGCTGAGGGCATCTTGATCGCTGGTGAAGCATGAGGCGAAAAGGAACTGCCCAGCGCTCGTCGTCTCCCGGAGGAGGAAGCTGCATGAGGTCTGTCGAGAAGCGTGGCTTCATTGACAAGCCGAGAGACGCTTGTGCATTTCAGACAAATCGTTTGTCCGATGACTGCCAGAGGTGATCATGGCACGGGGAGAATTTTGAAGATGGAAGAGAGCCATCACGAGGTGGTGAGAAGGGAATTTGGGAAGCAGGCCTCACGGTTTGGAGAGAAGGGCCTTGCCCTTACGAGTCGTGAGTACCTGCAGTGGGTAGTGGACAATCTAGATCTCCGACCTCACTTTGACGTGCTGGACGTGGCGGCCGGGACCGGTCACTTGAGTCGTGCAATTGCTCCACATGTAAAACGAGTCGTCGCAGTGGACCTGACTCCCGAGATGCTTCTGAAGGGAAGCCATGAGGCCGCAGAAGACGGCATCACAAACATTGCCTTCGAGCAGGGACTTGCTGAGAACTTACCTTACTCAAACGACGCATTCGACATGGTCGTCAGCCGATTTTCGATCCACCACTTTGAGCATCCGCAAATCCAGATCACAGAAATGGTGCGCGTATGCCGCCCAGAAGGCAAAGTCGCGGTTATCGATCTGGTGTCCCCCGACGATGAGACATTGGCTGCTGCGTACGACCGATTGGAACGCATGCGAGACCCCTCGCACACTCGAGCTCTCTCGGTCGCAGAATTGAGAAGGGCCGTGCGGAATGCTGGGCTGGAGATTGTCCATACAGTCTCACGTGAGGTTGAAGTAAGCGTTAACCCCTGGTTGGATTTGACGGGTGTCGAGCCTGAGATGAAACGAACGATTCTTGACGAACTCACTCACGAGCTCGGAGGATTGACCACCACCGGGATGCGTCCGTTCATGCGTGACAACGAATTGATGTTCGTCCAGACATGGGTCGTCGTCGTTGGAGTAAAACCGCGAGAGCTTGGGGGGGCTTAAGGATGAGAACGGTTAAGCAGGTGGTGACGATCGCGTTGATCGCTCCGCTCGTCCTCTCTTGGAGCTGGGCTTGGGCGGGTGAGGCACAGGTAATCAAGATTGGGGTCCAGCTCCCATTGACCGGCGAGAGGGCCCAGGTCGGCAAGGCCATGCAAAACGGAGTGCGGATGGCGCTGGATGCACTTAACAGCCAAGTGCCGAGGGACGGCGCCACGATGGAAGTGGTGTTTGAGGACGATGGGAATACGAAGGAAGGGGCGCTGAATGCCCTGAAAAATCTGATCGGCGATCCGCAGGTCGTTGCGATCATCGGCGAGATCTTCAGCCCCTTTGTTCTGGCCAGCAGGCCGATCGTGGAACAGGTGGGGGTGTCGTTCCTGACAGGCGGCACGCACCCGAAGACCACCGAGAACAGCCGCTGGATCTTTCGCGTGGGGGCGAGTGATGCGCTGCTGACTACCCTGATGGCCCAGTACGTCGTAGAGCGCCTGGCTATGAAGAAGATCGCCGTGATCCATGATCGCACCGGCATTCATGCGGCGAGAGCTGACCTCATTATCAAGTCCCTCCAGCTCAAGTATGGCATCATCCCCACGGTGAGAGGACAGTGGACCCCAGGCGACAAGGAGTTCACCGCCCTGCTCAACCAGGTCAAGGCCAGCGGGGCCGAGGCTTTGGTAGCGCTTGGGGAGACCGCCGAGGCCGGCCCTCTCCTGCAACAGGTGAGGGCACTCGGCCTAAAGCTAACGCTGATCGCCCAGCGTGATTTTGGCGCGCCGACAGTCCTCGAGGTGGCGAAGGAAGCCGCCGATGGGATCTACATCCTTACCGAATACCTGCCGGGGATCTCAGGGGTGAACTGGCAGGCTTGGGCCACCGGATACCGCCAGCGCTATCATACGGAGCCCAACAACATCGCGGCGGCGTACTACGACGCCCTCTTCTTGGTGGCTGAGGCGCTGAAGCAGGGGGGACCTAGTCGGGAGGAAATCCGTACAGGATTGGAGCAGATCACGGCGTTCTCTGGGGTGCTGGGCGAATACACCTTCGATCGTGCGCATGAAGGGCTTCACCAGTTGTACGTCGTCCAAATCCGAGGGGGCAAGCCGACCCTGGTGGAGACCCTGAAGGCGACCCGCTGAGAATAGAGGGATGCCCAAACGAACAACACGTCATTTAATACGTCTGCTACACATACTGCCCGCGATCATCGCCGTGGCATCACCACCTCCTTCTTGCCGTGCAGGATTCGCAATGGTCCTCCGCCGTGCTGAAAAACCGCCGATTCAGCAGACAAAAGCTCAATACCGTAACTCGGACTACCTGTCACATCAAGCGCGTTTGATGATATTGCTTCGTCAAGTCCTACAACAGGAGAAGGCGGATCGGTGCAGCCGCCTTCGCCTGATCGCATCCCCATGGCATCCCAAACCGGGTATTGGCACCGCTTGCTTGCCCTATTTCGTCGATGTGGTGTCACCTCCCTCAAGGCTTGGGCGTAGTAAATAGCAGATTCTAGGCATGCGTCGCATTCGAATCCGCTGGCATGTAGGTTGCTCATCTGTCCCTCTGAAAGACCGTACCGAAAGGTGAAAAGGTGAGCTCGATGAAGACAACAGCGGCGGTTGGATCGATGTTTTTGGCGATTTGGTTGACCAGCCCGGGCTGGGCAGAAGAATGGCCTGGCACTCCCGCGCGCCTCGGCTTGATGGAAGGGGAGGTCATGGTCCAGATGGAGGAGTCATCGGACTGGATTCCCGCTTCCTCGAATTTTCCCCTGGGCCCGGGCGATCGGGTGTGGGTCAACGGCAGGGGCAGAGCCGAGATTCAGCTTCCCGCGGGGAATACAGTGCGCCTTGGCGATGACACGGGCCTTGATATTCGTGCGTTCCCTCCTGCCGGCGCCGGGACGGCCTCCGTCAGGTTCGACCGCGGCATGGCGACGTTCTATATTAGACGGCTCCAGCCTGAGATCGTCGCCTTCCAGGTAGACCTTCCGCAGGCGTCCATCCAGGTGTCGATCCCTTCGACCATCCGCACAGATCTGTTTCCCGATGGCTCGCTCCAGGTGTCGGTCCACTCAGGCGAGGTGATCGTGGAAACGCCCGGCGGGATCACCGAGATCCGCAGCCGCCAGACCTTGCGATTAAGCCCGCACCAACCGCCTCAGCTTTATGCGCTCGCCCCCTGGGATGAGTTCGACCGCTGGAACGATCTTCGGGATATACAGCTTGCCCGCGCGGTCCGTACTCCCTACCTGCCCACCGACCTCACTCCCTATGCGCCAGACTTCGTGGCCTATGGTCACTGGGTCCCGGTCCCCGAGTATGGTTATGGCTGGGCCCCAATTGTCGAGCCCGGTTGGGCGCCATTCCAGCAGGGCCGGTGGATCTCGTGGCGGGGCGAGCTGGTTTGGCTCTCACACGAGCCATGGGGGTGGGTCCCCTTCCATTACGGTCGGTGGCGCTTTCACCAGGCCGTTGGCTGGGTCTGGATTCCGCCCGTTACCACGGCGGTCATCTGGAACCCGGGAGCGGTGGCCTGGGTCTCCGGCCCTGAGTTCGTCGCCTGGATTCCACTGGCGCCGGGGGAGATCTATTACGGCCACCGACATTACGGGCCATGGAGTGTCAACGTCACGAACGTCCAGGTGACCAACATCCACGTCACGAACGTTTTCGTCAATACGAGGGTCACGAACGCGGTGGTTGTCGTCCACAAGGACGCCTTTCTGGCGGGTGGGCGGGCTTCCGGTTCGTTCAACCCACCGAAGGATGTGTTTGCTGCTGGAGGTCGGGCGATCCCCGGGCCGCCAGCACTTCGACCAGTGACAGCCACGTCCCTGCCCGTGCCTTCAAGACAGGTCACATTGCCTCTTCGCAAAAGTCCGGAGTCTTTTGGACCGGCGGTGCGAGTCCCCCAGGGCCGAGAGGTAAGCGGGGTCGGTGCCAAACCGTTGGTTGGCGGCGTCAAGACGCCTGTCCTACAGCCTGACGTCAGGCCGCGCAGAGTTGCCCCGGAAGTCTTGTTGGGGTCGCCGCCACCTCGGCCTCGGGCCACGATGACACCGCGCCCCGCAGCCAAAGCCGGTGAGGTCCGATCCACGCGGGAGCTGCGCGCGCCAAGTGCGCCTGCTACTTCCACACCTCACAGGGAGGTTCGGCCCATGTATGGGGGACCCAAAGTAGGCCAGCCGCCATCGCCACCGTCCCAGCAGGCTCCTCCTCCCGTCGGTCAGGCCGGGGGCCGGTAGGGCCAGGCCTTAGGAGGAGCGGCATGCTAAGCATCGGCAAGGCCTGAGGCGGAAAGCGAGAAGTGATTCTTGAGAACAGGCCGCCGCATGCCCTCAGACTACGCGTTGTAATGCCTCAATCGCGATGCCAACCCTCAGGATATCCAGCTCACCGAATGGGCGGCCCGCGATCTGAACCGCCAGAGGCAGGCCTGCCGCGTCGCTGCCGACTGGCACGACCAAAGCGGGAAGGCCGCTCTGGTTGAACCCGATCGTGTAGCGGGTGAGGGCCTGTTGCACTGACTCCACGTGGTGCCCAAAGGTGACCTGGCGGGTCCCCAGGACTGGCGCCGTCACGGGAAGGGCCGGTAAGATCAGAACATCGGCTTGGTCGAATAACTTCAGGAAGCCATTTGCCACCTTCTGGCGCAGACGCTGGCCCTGCACGTAATCCACCGCCATCAAGAACTCGCCGAGCTGCAGGCGCGCCCGCACGTCTGGGCCCAGGTCGTCCGCGCGCAGCCGAAGGCGGCTCCGGTGGAACGCCGCCGCCTCTGCGTGAAGCACCACAAACTGGGCCGCTCGGATGAGCGCCATGGGTGGCGGCTCGACCACTGAAATGAGAGCACCAGCCTCCCGCAGCCGCTCCAGCGCAATTCGGTAGGCGACGGCCACGTCATCATGAAGCGGATGAAGCCACCCGTCGGGGAACTGACCGACCCGAAGCCCACCGAGCGTGTCACCGACCCGGGCCATGGGAATGCTCCCCCGGGATGAACTCCGCTTCTGGCCCTCAGCCTGATGGGCTGTCTGATCAACATCGCTCTCCATGGCCCATGCCAGCCAGGCGGCTGCCGCCAGCCCAGGGCTGAGGGTCTGTTCGTCCGTCGCGGAGGAGCGTCGAGCGGCGAGGACGTTCGCGAAGGCTCGTTCCTCCTGGTGAGGATCGTGGGCCATCACCGCAAGCAATATGGCTGCGTCGGCGCATGTGGCCGCCAGCGGCCCCACATGATCGAGACTCCACGATAGCGGAAGCACACCCCGCCGGGTTACCCGCCCATATGTCGGCTTCAGGCCTACTACGCCGCAGGCGGCCGCGGGGATGCGGATAGAGCCACCGGTATCGGTGCCGACCGCGCCCAGCGCTAGATGTGCCGCCGCTGGGGCCGTCGTCGGGGCCGCGGCTGGGGCCGCGGGCGGCGCGGGAGCGGCCTCGCAGGACTACGAAACCATCTACCGCAATTGTATGATCGGCCGCGGCTGGCCGGTATTGCGATAGACGATCGGATAGCGTGATGTTTTTCCGGCACCCCTCTTCTGCTGCTGGGCAGTGATTAGTGGCCGGCGATGGTCATGCGGCGGATCTTGAGGGTGGGGGCGACGACGCTGTTGCGGAAGGTGAGATCATTGCCGACCATCTCGATCCCGAGCATCATCTCCTTGAGGTTGCCGGCCACGGTGATCTCCTCGACCGGATAGGTCAGTTCACCTTTCTCAATCCAGAACCCGACCGCCCCTCGGGAGTAATCGCCTGTCACAAGGTTCACGCCGGAGCCGATCATCTCGGTGACGTAAAGGCCCCTATCCACCGACTGGATGATGTCGGCCGGATCGTGTGGCCCTGCTTGGAGGTAGAAGTTTGTCGGTCCGACGGTAGGGACGTCTCCAATGCCCCTGACCGCGCTCCCGGTCGGCACAAGCTTGAGCTTCCGGGCAGAGTAGGTATCCAGGAGGTAGCTGCGCAGGACGCCATTCTCCATGACTGCTGTG
>JBGQIR010000027.1:0-13401 GCA_041498535.1 Methylomirabilis sp. (SeqCode) | reverse complement strand
GTGGCATCGAGGCGATTACCCCAGCCGGAATATCATTTACTTTGCCAGCATTAATCCAGCTCGCGAACACATCGACTAGTTTTGGAGCGAGTGCATTGATCTGAAAATCATTCCACGCCGGCGTTGCAAACTGCGGCATCGCGGGCCAAGTCGTACCCGCAATCGTAGGGTTCGGGCTGCCTATCGCCTTCGCATTGAGAACCGCCCACAGCGGACTGTCCGCCGGATTGGTCGTGGCACCCAACAAAGATCCGCGATTCGAGCTGCCAAACACAGAGTTTGGATTTTTCAGGTCGAAACCACCGGTCGGACTCGCGCTCCCGTGGACACTCCCACCTGGCACGTGGTTGATTACCTGAAATTTCTTGAACAAGGTGAAATAGTAACTGGGATTCGCCATGATCTTCTCCTCTCCCGCATCAGGAGCGTAGGCTCGCGTAAAGACTCCACCCTCTCAACCGTCGTCTAGGGTGTCGATCCGGCGTCAGCCGAGCTCCATGCCTACTTACTGGCAGCCTCCCGCAAAGGCCGGCCCAGTCCGTCGCCGTGAAGTTTCCAAGCACATAGGGCCGGTGGGGACCGCTCAACAGCCAGAAGTTTCGGTACGTCATCAAGGCGTGGGGCATGTATTTGTTGTTGCCGCATACGTAGCTCTGGATGGTCGCTTGATGGAGCTGGAACTGGGCATAGCCCGTCCATGTAATCCCCGAGACTGGCGATGTCAGGCTGAACGCGACGTGGTAGGTGCGGCAGCTCTTCGCGACGACCTGCTGATACAACGCCTGCTTTTGGGGCTGGCCGCCGTCGATCCAGGCCGGCGGCGTAAAGGCGGTGTTGGGCGGATCGGTGGGCTGCAACCCGCTGTACCAGCCGTCAATCACGTCCTGTATCCCCTGCTGCGGGCTGCTAGCCTTCACCAGTTGATTCAGGTCGAAGAAGCTCTGACGCGACACGCCGCCGGTAAGGTGGGGGCGCCGCCCGGATAGTTGAATGAGTCCGTATCGAACTCCCGGAAGCTCGCGCCAACAGTGGCCGCTGCCGACGGCCGCAGGCTGGCCTCCAGAGGGGTCAGCGCCGCGGGGTCGGCCGGCGCATAGAACTCGCCCCCGTGGCACGTTGTGCAGAGGTTGGGGATGAACTTCTGGCCGAACCCGTCCAGATCGGCACTGTTGATGAGCTTGCCGCTCGCCTGGCCGCTGCTGAAGGCGAACAGCTTGACGATCTTCCCCGTCACACCCGCGAGTGAGGTGAACTCCATCGCCACGGTCGCTTTCTGCGTGGCTAGGGTCTGGTTCGAGGCGTCGTCCGCGTTGGCGGGGTTCTGATCGGGGTTCCCGTAGTTGGTGACGTATGCGAACACGTCGCCGTTGGCGGCACTCCGCATATGCATGTCACGCCCGAATCCAAGATCGTTATGGTTCAAGTAGGAGGCTCTGGTGCCGCCCGCCCCAGTGATGGGATCGAACCCGGCCTGCGTCCACCACGCTCCCAACGTGCTGCGTGTACCCCCAGACCAGGTCTTGGTGCCCGCGTCGAAGGTCAGACCCGGATCGAGGACCTTGAAGTAGCCCACCGTGAGCTGTTCCGAGCCCTTCCCCTTGAATGACAGGAAGGGGATACGGCTGATATTCCCGACCGGCACGTCCAGGCGGATCGACACCGTGATGCAGTTGTCGTACGGCGTCGGCGGCCACAGCGGCTGTGTGGCCGGCCCGGTGTTGACGATGTTGTTGGGCAGAACCTGCTGGTTCACGTCCAGCAGCTTTGCTGAGCCCACGACGGTGTTGTTCGTCGCATCGAGAACCGTGATCTTGACGTTCGTGTTCTCCGGCAGACGGTAGATCGCGTTCAACGCGTCGCCGAGCACGAACTCGGGTGTCTGCGCAAACGGCGTGCCGCCGCTATCGTATGAGACTCGGGCCTTCAACTGGCTCCGGTCGACGTTGTCGAGCAGCACACGGACGCGGGCGGCAGTGGCCTTCGAGATGTCGGTGTTGATGGTGGAGAAATGCGGCACCTTGCCGATGTAGGCCTTGCGTGCCGGATCAAACTTGGCCACGAGCTTCAAGTCGTCCCAATAGCCTGCCTGATCGTTGTACGACCACAGCGCGATGGTCGCTGGCGGGTTCTTCAACACCGCCGGCGGCGGCAGAATGATCTCCGCCAGCTTGCCGGGCGCGAGCTTGTAACGGTAGCCGGAGGCGTCGACGAACTCGGCGAACACGGCGCCGTACGAGATGATGTTGACCTCCTTGCCGCCGGACCGGGCGCCGAAATCACCGGGCATCTCAGCGTTGGCGATGTCAATCGTTGCGATCCTCGCCTGTATCAGACCGGTAGCGACCTTGCCGTCAGCTCCCACCAGCGACCCTGGCTCCAGCCGGATGACCGCCGGCCGGAGCTCACTCTTCCTGTTGTCCGTTCGCCTGTCGGTGATCACAACGCGGGTCGTCGGATCAATCAGCGTCACGGTCGTCCGGGCCAGACGGTATTCGTTGTAGAGCCCGCTCTGATCGAAAATCCTCGACGCCGGCACGAACCCCGGCGACGAAACGTTTACCACGTACCGGTCGGCCCGCGGCACCTTGGCGAGGAAGGCACCGTTCGCATTGCCGGTGAAGCTCTTGCCGTTGACATCGACCGTTGGCCTGGCGATGGGGACGCTCGCCTGCGTGACGACTTTGCCGGCGAACGTCACGTCGGTGTTGGTCGCCTTGATCGACACGCTCTGGGTGGCATATCCGCCTTTGCCGTCCGAGACGAGCAGGTAGAGCGTCTGCTGCCCTGAAGCGTTCTCCAGACGCCACACGGCTTTGGGACCGGCGGAGCTTACGATCCGACCTGACCCCGGGGCCGCCCTCCAGTCGAAAGTCAACGGATCCGCGTCGGGATCGCGCACCTCAGCGGCGACTTCAAGCTGGGCGCCTTGCACTGCTTCGCGCACGCCCTTGCCGGCGAACCTGGCGGCAACGCTCTTGAGAATCGGCCGACTGTTGGACAGGGTGATCGAGATCGCGGCTCCGGTGGCGACGCTGGCGGCGGGCGTGACCAGCGCCGAACGATCACGGATCACCCGCCGGCATGGCGGCGAGTGACGTTGATTCGACGCTCATGCGCAACCGCCATGCCGGTCGGGTGCATCCGGTGGTTAGGACAGATCAAAAAACGGTTCGTGACAGCCTTCCACCCTACATATAAGAGCATCTGTGAAAACCAAGCACTGTTTAGTTTCAGTCCCACCGTCATCTCCAGTTCGCGTGACCGCGAACCACTAAAAGAGTGGCTTTAGCGGTCCAAACATATGGCTGACAGCGGTCGTATTGGTCACATGGCAGGAGAAGCAATTCGTACCGGTAGCCATGTTGTTGGTGCCTTGCTGGTACGTTTCCATTGTGCCGTTGGACAATTTGTTGGTGCCAACTTCGTTACCGACAGTGGGAGCGGCTCCTCCGATGGTCCAGGTTGCGCCTGTCATGATGTAGTTACCGCGCACGTCGCCGCTCGCCAACATCCCGCGAACGCTGTTGTTTATTGAAATGATCTCGGTGTTCGAGGTGGCACTGGGATGAGCTCTTCCCCAAGACTTCCATCGTATCGTATTGCTGGGGCTGATGGTGAAACCTAACCCTGTATTAGCATCGATGTTAGGCGAATTAAATGACATGTGTTCTTCATTGAAGGGGCCGGCAGAGTTGTTCGCGCAGAACAGCCAGTTCCCGGCTGTGTTCTGAGGTACCGTTATGGTTACGTTGCTTGTGTTGATGTACGAGTATTCGGCATTGGGCATGTTACTTTGGTGCTCAAGGGTGGCCCAGATCATTTCCGGATGCCCCATCGTGCTTCCGACGACATGGATACCTACCAGGGCCAACTGTACTGTTTTCTGCCCAGTCGGGGTCCATTTGAGATTCGTCTGGTTATAGGTCGGTATCGTCGCTTGCATTGTAATGTAGCTGCTCAGGTTGGGGAGCGCGGCAGCCTCGACCCATGACGACTTCACTTCGATGGCCAGGGCTTCGGGGTCGGGGAATGGATCAGGAGATGGCTTCCCGTTCGCAATGGCAAAATTCTTGATCTGGGTCAATTCCCCCGACGTCGTCGGAAATTGGGTGCCGGGCGTAATTTGACCCTTCTTTACTCCGGTGAGAAAGTAGGCATAGACATCGTTGACCATCGTTACGTAGTAGACAAGCGAGCCATTCTGCGCCATCAAGACGGCATTACCTCCTGCCTGACCTTGTTCCACCTCGACCACGTTGCCAAACGAATCCAGAAAGATCGGGATCTTGTCGATCATGAACTTTTGGACCGTGAGCGTTTTACTCAACTCGGGCCGAATGATCGGTCTTGGATTTGGAATCACCTTGCCGGTCTTGTCGAAGAAGATCGGTTTTCTGTCGTCCCCAATTCGCACGCGTTCGATCTCGATCGAATCGCCCGACTCGTTGAGGATGAGCTGTTTCCCGCTCGGCGCAAATCTTGGCGGTTCAACCTCGAGCATCCTTCCTTTCTTGTCAAAAATGAGCTGCAGATTGGTCGGGCCCACCTGGGCAGCCCGCAAGCTGAAGTTCCTGATCAGGCCTTGCACATGCGGAATCAAGGTACGGTCGCCGTTCGCATCGGGGGGCGAAACATCGTAAAAAGCCGGCGAATCGAAGATACGCCCACCGCCGCCGCCATAGCGGACTGGGGCCGGCGATGTCAGCCACAGAAACATGTGCTCGGACCATTGATAGAAGCTGCAATTCGGTACGTTGGGGAAGTTGACACTATTTGCGGGATTTACGACGCCGTTTAGGGTGACGGTTCCCGATTCGAACCAACTTGCAAAGGGCGGAGCTCCACCGGTTGTAACGGTGCAGGTTGTTTTAGCGTCACTAGGTACAAATGTTGAGGAACAGCCGACGTAAAGTAAGGACACTCCTAATATGAGCGTCGCTACCCGGAGAGGCCAGATTTTCACGGCTCTATTTAAATAGCGGGTGGCCCGACTGCTGAAAGTTAATTTGACGAATTGATTTGTCTTCATGCTTTCCTCCTTAGATTGATTGAATGATGATTGATTATTGCACCCTAACCGTAAGACACGTGTGGCAAGCAGAAAGGATTGCTTTGGCGGCCGAGTGAATCGCTCCTAAAGAGGGCAAGATTGGGGCCAACTGGTGCTTGCAAGGATCTCCCTCTCTAATCGCCGATAGGTAAAGCGTTCTTCCCAGGATTCGATCTTTCGAGCCTTCAGGCCCTAGGCAAGAGCTGTTACATGTGCGGGATACATATTACGAGGTCATGGAGGGAGGTGGGAATGCGAGAAGGGAGAGGGCGAATCGCCTAAACTGGCCAGTAAAACGCTAGACTAGCTGGCTCAGGCGAATGGGATCAAAGTACGAAACGGCAGGTCGGATTCCTCTGTCGCTATGGTGTCACATCGTTGGAAGGCTGTTACAGTTTTGTCCCTCCCCGGAGGCTTGGGCGCCTCGTCTTCAGTTCTGCCCCCTTGCGTAATGTGGAACTTCGCCATCCTTCGATAGAGGGTCATCCGGGACCAGTGGAGCTTCTGGGCGGCCTTGCTCTTGTTCCATTTCGTTGAGAAGAGGGCGCTCAGGAGCAACTCTTTTTCGTCGATTTCGCCGACCGACAACTTGCTCTGATACCGTTCCGGAATGTCGGCCAGCCCGATCGTGCCAGAGTTCAGGTTCATCATGCATGCCTCTATCAGATTCTTGAGCTCTCGGACGTTGCCCGGCCACTCATACTGCTGCATGCGATCTACGATCTCTTCGGACATACCTTCGACATGCTTGTTGTACTGGCGGTTCAACTCGCTAATGAAGTGACTGAGCAAGAGCGGAATATCTCTTTTTCTGTCTCGAAGAGGGAGAAGGAGAGTCTGCGAAACATTTAGCCGATAATAGAGATCTCTTCGAAATCGGCCGCAGGAGATTAATCCTTCGAGGTCCTGGTTGGTGGCCGCGATGATCCGAACATCGAGGGTCACGTCCCTTCGCCCACCCAGCCTCTGGATCGGCTTCTTGTCCAACATCCGAAGCATCTTCGCCTGGGTTGACAAGGACATGTCGCCGATCTCGTCCAAGAAGACGGTTCCGCCATCTGCCAGCTTCAGCTTCCCCTCTTGTGGGGCGTAGGCTCCGGTGAAGGCCCCGCGCTCGTGGCCGAACAGTTCGCTCTCCAAGAGCGTGTCCGGGATCGCGGCGCAGTTGAGGCAAATGAACGGGTTCTTGGCGCGGTCGCCGTTCCTGTGGATTAGCTCCGCCACCAACTCCTTCCCCGTGCCGGTCTCCCCTATAATAAGGACATTGCTGTCTGTCTTGGCGACCTTGCCGATATACGCCTTGACCTCTCGCACCGATAGGCTCTCCCCGACCATCCGATGACCGTCAATCAAATCCGGAATGATTCTAGTTGGCTCTGCTGATGTCGGACGCTTGCCAGACTCCCGCGCCGGCAAAAGGCGCTCAATACTTCGTAACAGCTCGTTGATCATAAGCGGCTTTGGGAAGTATTCATCGACCCCCACCCTCAAAGCTTCGATGACCAGCTCCTCGGTGCTGTAGGCTGTGATGATGATGACAGGTATCCTTGGATCCTGCTGTTTAAGGAGCCTCGCCACCTCCAAGCCTGAGCTTTCCCGAGGCAGTTTGTAATCAACAATAGCCAGACCTGCGGGAGTACGGGCATTGATGCGTAGCGCGCGTTCGGGCCCCGAAGCAAGGAGGGGTACAAAGCCGTGTTGTTTCAGCGCGGTTCTCAGGAAGCCCAGCATGTGGAGATCATCTTCGACAACCAAAATCCTTGGTTTTTCCATTCGGTATCCCCCCGAAAAGAAAGCCCTCCGTGGCATAAACTTCCACGGAGGGCTTCTTAGCGTAAAGCCTTTACGACGGGGTGGGCTTCTTGCGGCCTTTCTCCATTCACCCCGCCGACATTTTTAACACCACAATGAAGACGTGTCGTCTTCGAAAAGGATGACTTACCGCTCGAACAGGTGGGACGCTCTTTCTATCACATTCTTCCCCGATCTGTCAAGAGGATTCTGGAGGTTAAGGAGGCTACTTCATTCTCGTGAGCTTCTCGTACTCTCGCTGGAGGAGCTTCATGTCCTCCCAGACAGTCTTCTTCTCGTGGGGATTGCGAAGCAGGTAAGCGGGATGGAACGTGGGCAGAACGGGAATCCCCTGATAGCTATGGAATCTCCCGCGCAGTTTTGAGATCGGCTCCTTGGTCCGAAGGAGGATCTGGGTCGCAAAGTTGCCGAGAGCGCAAATCAATTTCGGCTTGATGGCCTGAAGCTGACCGATCAAGAACGGCTCGCACGCGGCGATCTCATCCGGCTCCGGGTTTCGGTTCCCGGGAGGCCGGCACTTGATAATATTGCAAATATAGACCTGGTCGCGTGTCAACTTCATCGCTTCGATGATCCGGGTCAGCAACTGTCCTGCCCGTCCCACGAATGGCTCACCCTGATCGTCTTCGTCCGCTCCTGGGGCCTCTCCGACGAAAACGAGCCAAGCCTTTGGATCGCCGACTCCGAACACGATGTTCTTCCGACCCCTGTGCAGTTTGCAGCGCGTGCACTCCCCCAGCTCCTCCCGCACCTGGCTGAGCGTCAGTGATCGTCCGGGCAGCATGCCCCGGCGCTCGGGCCAGGTGACGTGGAGACGCTCGACCCCGCGCGCCTGCTGGCGACGCAGATAGGCGCGAGCCTGCTGGATCAACTCTCGCAGGCTGTCGATATCAGAACTGACTGTTTCCGGCACGTCACGCGCCCCCACCAGACGCACGCTGAGGGTTTAGGGTAGAGGGTATCGGGTCTAGTAATGATCTGCGTCTCAACCCTAGACCTTAAACCGTAACCCCTACACCCTGTAGACCCTATACCCTGTCTATGGAACCCTTGCGACGCTCACGGAGTCGAACAACGCGGTCAAGAATGCGGCGGGCTACTGTCCGCTTCGGCAGGAGAGGGAGCTCTTCGACGCCCCCGTCTTGATCGAGGATGACCACCGCATTAGTATCGTGGGAAAAGCCTGCCCCCTCCTGGCTTACGTCATTGGCGACGATCAGGTCGAGGTTCTTCTCCTTCAGCTTTCGCTCGGCCTGTCGCAACAGATCGCCTGTCTCCGCCGCGAATCCGACCAGGATCCGTCCGCCTTTCTGCGCGCCGATCTCTTTGAGGATGTCCGGGTTTGGCACGAGCTTCAGGGTCAGTGACTGCTCCTCTTTCTTGACCTTGAAATCCGCAGGTTGGACCAATCGATAGTCGCTGACGGCGGCGGCCTTGATCACCACCGTCGCCTCCGGAAGGTGCTCCAGAACTGCGGTCCGCATCTGCAGGGCTGTCTCTATCCGGATTGTCTCTACCCCTTTCGGGGGTGTCAAACCCGTGGGACCACTCACGAGGATCGTGCGCGCGCCGCGATCTGCTGCCTCTTCGGCGATGGCGTAGCCCATCTTGCCGGACGAGCGGTTCGTCAGATAGCGGACCGGATCCAACGGTTCGTGAGTCGGACCGGCGGTCACGAGGACCACCTCGCCACCCAGATCACTCCTCGGGCAGAGGATCTCTACCGCGGCCTGCAGGATCTCGGTGATCTCGACCAGGCGACCAGGCCCCCACATCCCCGAGGCCAGCTCGCCCTCCGCCGGCCCGACGATCCGCACTCCCCAGGCTCGCAGTCGTTCCAGGTTTTCTTGAACGGCGGGATGGCGATACATGTCCGCGTCCATGGCTGGCGCCACCACGACCGGCCGCGTGCAGGCCAGGAACAAGTTGGTCAGGAGATCATCGGCGAGCCCTCTGGCGAACTTCCCGATGACGTTTGCGGTGGCAGGCGCCACCAAGAGCAGGTCGGCGCCCTCGGTTGCGGCGATGTGGCGGATCTTCGCCTCATAGTCCAACGTAAAGAGGTCGGTCATCACCTCCCGCCGCGAGAGGGCGGCGAAGGTAAGGGGGGGCACGAATCGCTGAGCCGCTTCGGTCAGAACGACAGTGACAGAGGCCCCGGCCTTGACCAACATACGAAGAAGCTCCACTGCCTTGTAGGCGGCGATGCTCCCGGTCACGCCAAGGACGATCTCTTTTCCGGACAGCAACCTTGGTTCAGAGTTCATAGTTCATCGTTCATAGTTCATAGTTCAGAGATCAAAGACCAGTATTAACCGTGAACTGTCAGCCGTCAACTAGCTCTGCTTCATCCCGACCCAGCGGTCTGTTCCAAGGCACCATATTGAGCCCGGTAGCGGTAATAGCTCCCCAGGACCCGCTTCACATACTGCTGCGTCTCTGAAAATGGAATCTCCTCGATGAACTCGTCGTCAGTTCGGTATCCCCAGAGCTCCAACCACCGGCGGACCTGATGCGGCCCGGCATTGTAAGCGGCCAAGGCCATGGCCCAGCTTCCCTTGAATTCCTCGAGCGTCTTGGCAAGGTATCGAGTTCCGAGTCCGATATTGGCGGCCGGTGAGTCGAGATCCGCGGACTCCCTCGATCCACCTGCAGCCTTGAGGATTTGGTCGGCCGTCCTGGGCAGGAGCTGCATCAGGCCGACAGCGCCGGCCGGTGACACGACCCGTTCGCCGAAGGCGCTCTCCTCCCGGATCAGCGCAACTACCAGGTAGGGATCAAGGGCATGAAGCGCGCTCTGCTCCTTGACCAGCTCCCAGTAGCCAAGCGGATAGAGGAACTCCCAATACCGTGGCACAGGCTCGGCGGGGCGGCTTTGCGCGTAGAGCGGGCGGAGGAGGCGTTTCGCTACCCATACGCTCTTTTCGATGTAACCCAGGTCGAGGAAGGCGCGACAGGCTTCGTACAATAGGCCGCGGTCATCAACATACCGCCCCACGAGAGCCCAGAACTCTTCCGCGGCTTCCTCTCGCAGATTCATCTCCTTGAGCAACCTGGCCTTCGCGACCAGGGGGCCGTTCGAAGCCGACAGCGGCTCGCGTGGATCGAGTTCGCCCGTCTTCAGCGAAACAGCGGTGACTGCGGGCCCGATCGATGGATCCAGGCGGAGGAGGCGGAGACGGGCCTGCTCGGCGTAATAGTACTCGTCGCCGAGGGTCTTGAACAGTCCCCGGTAGGCGTCAATCGCCCTCCCTTTCTTCCCCAACTGTTCGAGGATCCTCCCTTGCCAGTAGAGAGCCTGCGCCCGGAGTCGTGAGGTCGATGTGGCGTTGCTCTGCAGTCGCTGCAGATCATGAAGCGCCTGGCCGAGGGCCGATTGCCGGTAATTGATCCAGGCTCTGGCCCAGAGCGCTGCATCAGCGAATCGGCTGGACGGATGATCCCTGAGAAGGCGGGACAGGGCATGAACCGCCAGCGTCGGTTTGCCGTCCTCGCGGTAGTTCAACGCCATCAGGTAGAGCGAATCAGCAGCCCATAGGCTCCTAGGATACGCTTTCACCAGACGGGCCCATGTCTGGATCGCCTTCTCCCGATCGTCCAGCCGTCCGTAGCTTCGGCCGATCCAGTGGAGCGCCTCCGCCCGAAGAGGGGACGGCTCTTTGACGAGCGGCGAGAGGAGGGCAATGGCCCGATTGTAGTCCCGGAGTTGAAAGTGGCTAATCCCGCTCAGCAGCCTCGCCCGTGAGGCGTATGGGGGGCCACTGGCAAGAAATGGCGACAGGGCGGTCACCGCCTGTGTATACTGGCTGGCGCGGTAGAGGGTGAGGGCGCTCTCAAATTGTTCGTCGAGCGTGAAGGGTTGTGCCTCCGCCATCGACGTCAGGAGTTCGGCCGCTCGAACCGCCTCCCGGCTCCCCGGCCACTTCAGCCATAGTTCTCGCAGGAGATCCTCCGCCTCCCGCCGCTTCTCCCCTTTCAGGGTGATCTCTGCGAGCGCGAGCATGGCCTCTCGACGCCGAGCCGCGTCTGAGGCGCGAGAGAGGTAATCCCTATAGGCCTCCTCGGCCTGCTAAAGCAGGTTGGCGTCGGCATACAGCCTGGCCCGGTCTCGTTGGGCTCGTTCGCTGAGGAGGCTGGCCGGGTGCTCCTGAAGCAGGCGCGAGAGTGTCGCGAGAGCCTCGGATTTCAGGCCAAGGGCCTCATCGGTAGATGCTGCGTAGTAGAGAGCGTAATCTGCGAGCGCTGGAAGCTGCACAGCGGCAGCCTCCAGCGCTGGGGCCGCCTCCTGCCACCGCTGTTGTCTATACAGTGAGACGCCCAGGAGAAAGCCGGCCTCGTTCGCCTTCGAGAAGGCATCGCTCTTATGGAGGTCGTCGAGGAGCGGAGCGGCGCCCTGATAGTCCTTCGCCCCGATTCGCTCGAGTGCCAGCCTCCACGCGGACTCTGGCTCAACCTGAGGCGGGGCGGCCGCAGCGAGCGGAACTAATGCGATCAGAAGGCAGGTGACGGCTATCGCCTTCCGTCCTCTCGTCGCCGATTCGTCCTGACCCATCCAAGTCATTCTTCAGTGGGTTGTGGAGAGGGCGTAGCCACTGCTAGGCCCGTGTGGCAAGCGCTTCGAGGCTCGCGCCATACGGTGGCCGCGCCACGCCCCGATCGGTAATGATTGCGGTGATGTAGCGGGCCGGAGTGACGTCAAAGACCGGATTCACCACAGAGATCCCAACTGGAGCGGTCCGAATGCCGGCCCAGGTCGTCACCTCTTCGGGGCTCCGCTCCTCGATCGGAATCTCGTCGCCAGCTTTCAGGGAAAGATCCAAGGTGGACATAGGCGCCGCAACGCAGAAGGGAATGCCGTGCTCTTTCGCCAGGACCGCGAGCGTATACGTCCCGATCTTGTTGGCCACATCGCCGTTACGGGCAATCCGATCGGCGCCCACGATGACAAGATCAATGCGGCCGCGCTGCATCAGGTGCCCGGCCATGTTGTCGGTGATGAGCGTGACCGGGATGCCGTCCTTATGCAGTTCCCACGCGGTGAGCCGAGCCCCCTGCAGAAAGGGCCGCGTCTCATCGACCCATACCGAGACCCGCTTGCCGGCCGCGTGCGCCGCCCGGATCACTCCTAGCGCCGTCCCATACCCGGCGGTGGCCAGAGCCCCCGCGTTGCAGTGGGTCAGGACCGCGGCCCCGTCGGGAATGAATTCCTTGCCGTACTCGCCCATCTGCCGGTTGCCGCGGATGTCCTCTTCCCGGATCGCCTGCGCCTCCTGAATCAGGGCCTGGACGATCGCAGGAACCGGGAGGTCCCTGTTCTTTTCGGCGCAGCGTTTCATCCGCTCAATGCCCCAAGCAAGGTTGACGGCCGTAGGCCGGGTCCTCAGCAGCTCCTCCGCCTTTCGAGACAATTCCTCGAAGAACGCCGCAAAGCCGTCCGTCCTGATCGTCTTCGCCCCCAGCGCAAGGCCCATCGCGCCGGCCACCCCGATGGCGGGGGCGCCTCGTATCTGCATTGTCCGGATCGCATGAGCGACATCGGCGAGGTCACGGCACTCCACGTAGACCTCCTCGATGGGAAGCTTTCGCTGATCAATAAGCCGGACGGTGCCGGCCGATGTCCATTCGATCGTTTGAAACACGGTGTATTCCAGTCCCTCTCTGGAAGAGAATTCAGGTTGGATATGATGAGTTCCATGAGTACGTTAGCATGGGACTCGACGCCCATTCAACTGAAATATGGTCGTCCACGATAGGCCGGAGGCCCTGTAGAAGTGTGGCTTAGCCGGGGAGCTGGCCTTTTGGACCTGCGGGTGGCCCGTGACGCCGGCGTCGAGGCCTCGGTCGCTCGCCTCCTGGCTGGGGGCTGGGCCTCGACGATTGGCCTGATGGGGGGGGCGGCGGCGGGGGCTTCGGGTGGCCGCCCATGCGACGCACGCGAGCTGCCTCTGCACCGACCTCTTGGGTGAGCAGGGATTCGTCGGGCCATTCGACGGGGATCTTGAACCCAATATAGTTCTCGATCGCTTCGAGCGAGAGGACATACTCCTCATCTGCAAGGCTGATGGCCTTGCCGGCCGCACCGGCCCGCGCCGTCCGGCCGATCCGGTGGACGTAATCCTCGGCATCCTGCGGAAGGTCGTAGTTGAACACAATGCTCACCGCCTCGACATGCAGCCCGCGGGAGGCGACATCGGTCGCCACCAGGATCGGCAGCTTCCCTTCCTTGAACTGGGCGATGACCCGAAGGCGCTTTCGCTGGTCGATGTCCCCCGAGATCAACTCGGCCTGGTAGCCGTGCCGGACCAGCTTCTCGTTGAGTCGCTCAGCGCCGATCTTGGTGTTCGAGAAGATCAGGACCCGCTCCCATTGCTCGCGCCTCAAGAGGCCCAGCAGGAGCCGGAGCTTCTCTTTCTTCTCCACATGGAAGAGCAGATGCTCGACTTTGTCGACCGTAACGTGCTCGGGGGCGATGGCGATCTTGACCGGGTCGTTCATGAACTCATAGCCCAGTTCGAGCTCTTTGAGCGAGAGTGTTGCGG
>JBGQIR010000026.1:0-13494 GCA_041498535.1 Methylomirabilis sp. (SeqCode) | reverse complement strand
GTGCCGATCCCGGAGTTCGGATACAACAGTAAGTTGAGCCCCTATTCCACCGAAGGGAAGGCCATGTTGGTCAAGCGGATGCATGACCTGATGGCTTTGTACAACGCCACGGGCATGTGCAAATTTTACCTTCGTGCGGTCGGGGGCCCGGTCTGGCTCGCCCAGACGCTCACCATGGCGACCGGATGGGGGCTCTCCTGGGAGGAGCTGATGACGATCGGCGACCGGATCTTTACGCTGAAGCGCCTCTTTAACGTGAAGGCCGGAGTGACAAAGGCCGACGACACCCTGCCGGAGCGGATCGCCACGCTTGATCGGAACGAGCGGCATCGAGCGGTCCCGAGGAAAGCGTTCGAGCAGATGCGAGACGAATACTATCATCTCCGCGGCTGGGATGTGCAGGGACGGCCAACGGCAGCGAGACTTCAGTCATTAGGACTGATGGAAGAGGAGGCGATCTTCGTTGGATGACAGACGTCGGGCGGCCCGTGTCACCCTCCGGATTCCCAGGAGCTTTTGCCAGTACTATCCGGTCAAGGGTGAGTTCATCACGGTGGAGGTGTCAGCAGGCGAGACAGTTGCGGACCTGATCAAGAAAGCCGGGCTGCCCGAATTCGAGTTCGGGATTGTGGTGGTCAACGGCAAGCGGGAGCTGCCCAGTTACCAACCAAGGGACGGCGAGACGCTTGAACTGCTGCCAATCATTTCAGGCGGCTAAAGCCGTTGGAGGAGTTCCAGGTTCCGAGTTCCGCGTTCCAGGTTATTGAAATGCGTACCTGTTTTCCCTGCTCCCAACTTGGAACTTTGAACCCGGAACTTGGAACGTAGAACCTGGAACATGGAACTTTGTGCTAGGCGAGCCCAGTGTAAATCTCCGGCCGGCGATCCTGCAGGAAAGGCCAGACCTCTCTGACTGCCTTGATCCACTTCATGTCGATCTCGGCCAAGATCACGCCTTCGCTGGCGCCGCTCGGCTCGACCACGAAGTCCCCGTTGGGGTCAGCGCAAAAGCTCTTGCCATAGAAGGGGAGCCCATCTTCGCCTTCCACCCGATTGACCCGGAAGACGAAGAGGCCGTTGTAAATCGCATTGGCCACGATCGCCCGCTCCCACTTTAAGTGGGAGGCCGCGACTGAGGCCGCCATCGGAGCAAAGACGACCTCGGCGCCCATCAGGGCGAGCAGGCGTGCCCCCTCGGGAAAGAAGTTATCCCAGGAGATCTGAACGCCGATCGCGGCGTACCTAGTGCGGAAAACGGGAAATCCCTGGTTCCCGGGCTGGAAGTAGAATCTTTCCTGGTAATTCGGGAGCTGCGGGATATGATTCTTCCGGTACCGGCCCAGTAGTGTTCCATCGGCGTCGAACACCAGCGCCGTATTGTAGTACACGTGATTGCTCCCGCGCTCGAAGATCGGCGCGACAACAGCCACCTCGCGCTCCCGTGCAAATGTGCCGATGGCCTCGCTCAGCGGTCCGGGAACCGGCTCAGCAGTTGCGAACTGCGACTGATCAGCCTGTCGAGGGAACCACGGCCACGCAAAACACTCGGGAAGGCAAATCACCCTCGCCCCTCGTTCAGCCGCGATCTTCGCCAGCCCTATCGCTTTTTCCAGGTTGGCCCGTCGATCCGGCCCGCAGCCCATCTGGATCCCGGCGATCGCCAGCATCCGCTTCCCCCTGTCCCACCCTCAGACCAACCGGAACAGTGGCCCCTCCTCCACCAATCCCTCAAACACGACCCCCTCGCCGATCGTAGCCTCTCTCCTTACCGGAACCTTGAGTCGGGCTGTCACCCGAAGTCCCTCCTCCAGATCGATGACCGCTATGTCGTACGGCTCCTGTCCCTTGAACCTGGCCGGCGGAACCCGAATAGTGGTGAAGGAGAGAAGCGTTCCTCGACCCGACAGGGTTACCGACCGAAGGGGCCTTGCCCCACAACGGCCACAAAAGCCATGAGGCGAGGAGGAGAGGCTCTTGCAAGTGTCGCACTGATACGCTGTGAATGAGGCCATGCCTACCGCCGCTTCAGGATATGGACGGTGCTGACCGCCCCCGTCCCGCCCAGGTTGTGAGCGAGGCCGATCTCCGCGTCCTTCACCTGATTCATGGCTTCGCCCCTGAGCTGCCTCACGATCTCATAGATCTGAGCGAGACCGGTAGCGCCAACCGGATGTCCTTTGGAGAGCAATCCTCCGCTCGGGTTGATCGGAATCGGCCCGGCCATCGCCGTTAGGCCCTCCAGGACGGCGCCACCGCCCCTCCCCTTTTCAACGAACCCGAGGTCTTCGGTGGCCGCGATCTCGGCGATGCTGAAGCAATCGTGCACCTCGGCCACATCGATATCGCCCGGGGAAACGCCAGCCATCCGATAGGCCTCCCGAGCGGCGCTCACCGTGGCCTCGAAGGTGGTCAGATCCGCCATCTCGAACAGTGTCCCAGGACCCATGGCATGGCCGGAGCCAATGACCTCGATCGGCCGGTCGGTGAACTCTTCTGCCACATCGGCCGCGCACAGCACCGCGGCCGCGGCGCCGTCGCTGATTGGCGGGCAATCATACAGCCGAAGGGGATCGCAAATCAGGCGAGACCCCAGAACGTCGTCCATCGTGATCGGTTTCTGAAAGTGGGCCTTGGGATTGGTGCTGCCGCTCAGCCGGTTCTTCACCGACACCATCGCCACCTGCTCCCGAGTCGTCCCGTGCTGGTGCATGTGCCGACGCATGATGATCCCAAAGGCCCCAGGAAATGTCAGGCCAAGTCGCATCTCCGTCTCTGCATCCCCGGCTGAGGCCAGAGCCTCCGTGACCGTCGTTATCTCCGACGAGGTCATCTTTTCGGCACCCGCGGTGAGGACGATATCGCAGAGGCCGGACGCAACCATGAGGACCCCGTGGCGGAATGCGATGCCGGACGAGGCGCATGCCCCTTCCACCTTCGTGCAGGGAATCGCCCTGAGGCCGAGCCGATATGCAACCATCGGCGCCAGTGACCCCTGGTGGACGAGCGCTTCAGAGACGAAGTTGCCGAGATAGAACGCCTGAACACGCTCATTCGGAACGCGGGCATCATTCAGAGCCTCGCGGCACGCCTGGACCGCCAAGTCAATGATGCCAACGCCATTCTGCTTCCCGAACCGCGTGCATCCGATCCCAATGACCGATACGCCACGCATCAAGGCCCCTCTTTTTTCCTACGAATCGCTCGCCCTCACATAGCCCGGGCGATTCTCAAGAACCGAGGCAAGGCCAGGCGAGTAACGACATACGAGCCTACTCCGAACACCTGCAGTTCCCACCTAAAGGCCAACATCAAGCGGACCGTGCGATGGGAAGGAATGACAGAGTACGTTGGGATCGCACCGAACCTTCACGCTGCTCTCTTGCGCACGTCAGGCTCCACAGCACTTCTTGTATTTCCGGCCACTGCCACAGGGGCAGGCGTCGTTCCGGCCGATCTTCTTCCCGGCCACTTTGATGGGAGCCGCCGCAGCCGCTGGGCGGAGCGAGCGCTCCGCGAGTTTAGGCTGCGATCTGGGCTGCGGCCGGACCAGAAGATCATTATCCCCGCCACTGGCGGATGGGGCATCCCGCCCGTCATCAAATGGGAAGGATTCGGCGGGAGCAACTTGCACCTTGTAGAGGAATTCAATGGTCTGCTGCCCGATTCGCTCGACCATCGCCTCGAACATCTCGAATCCCTCGCGTTTGTATTCAATGAGGGGGTCTTTCTGCCCGTATCCACGGAGGCCGATCCCCTCCTTCAGGTGATCCATAGCCAGGAGGTGGTCCTTCCATTGCGAGTCCACCACCTGCAACATGATCATCCGCTCCAGGTAACGGAGCATCTCCGGACCGAGCTTGGCCTCCCGTTCTTCGTAGGCCTTGAGCACCCGCTCACTGATGCTGTCTCGCAACAGAGCCTGGGTCAGCGACGACACCTCCTCCGGGGGCCAGGAGATCTCCAGATCGAACTGTCGCTTGACCGCCTCGCTGAGGCCAGCCAGATCCCATTCCTCTGGATAGGTCTCCTCGTTCGTATACAGGACCAGCAAGGCCTCGATCACCTCGCCCCGCATCTCCTGGAGCGTGTCGTTCAGATTCTCGCCATCCAGGATCTTGCGGCGCTCGGCGTAGATGATCTTACGCTGAGTGTTCATCACGTCGTCATATTCCAGCAGATGCTTGCGGATCTCGAAGTTGTGGGCCTCCACCCGCTTCTGAGCCGTCTCGATTGCGCGAGTCACCATGTTGTGCTCGATCGGCTCCCCCTCCTCCATGCCCAGCTTCTCCATGATCTTGCTGATCCGGTCGGAGCCGAAAAGCCGGAGAAGATCGTCCTCGAGCGAGAGATAGAAGCGGGATGAGCCAGGGTCGCCCTGTCGGCCGGCGCGCCCACGGAGCTGGTTGTCGATGCGGCGGGCCTCGTGACGCTCGGTCGCGATGATGTGCAGGCCACCAAGGTCCACCACCTGCTGGTGCTCGGCCTCGGTCTGCTTCCGAATCACGGCCAGGGCCGCGGCGTACTCCTCCACGTCCACCGACAGATCCAGGAGACCATATCGCTGCATCTGCCGGACCCCCTCCAGCGTCCTGGCGAACTCCTGGGGATCGAGCCCATCCTTCGGCACGTCATCTCGCCGGACCATCTCTGCCGCGAGGAACCTCGGATTGCCCCCGAGAAGGATATCGGTCCCGCGGCCCGCCATGTTGGTGGCGATGGTCACGGCTTTGAAGCGCCCAGCCTGGGCCACGATCTCCGCCTCTCGCTCGTGGTGCTTCGCGTTCAGGACCTGGTGGGGGATGCCCTTTCGCTTCAGCAGGGCCGAGAGCTTCTCGTTCTTCTCGATCGAGGTGGTCCCGACCAGTGCTGGCCGCCCCAACGTGTGCAACTCGGCGATTTCTTCCACCACGGCGTCGTGCTTTTCCCGTTCCGTTTTGTAGACGACGTCGGGATGGTTGGTCCGGATCAATGGCTGGTTCGTCGGGATCACGACCACATCCAAATTGTAGATCTGGGCGAACTCGGCCGCCTCGGTATCGGCGGTCCCAGTCATCCCCGCCAGCTTCTTGTACATCCGGAAGTAGTTCTGGAAGGTGATGGTGGCCAGCGTCTGGTTCTCCCGCTCGATCTTGACCCGCTCTTTGGCCTCCACAGCCTGATGGAGCCCGTCGCTCCACCGCCTCCCGGGCATCATTCGGCCGGTGAACTCATCGACGATGACGACTTCGCCGTCCTGGACCACATAATCCACGTCTCGCTTAAAGAGGACATGGGCCTTTAGCGCCTGCTGCACGTGGTGAACGAGGTCCATGTTTGACGGGTCGTAGAGATTCTTCACCCCCAGCAAGCCCTCCACCTTGGCCACGCCTTTCTCGGTGAGGGCCACCGATTTGGCCTTCTCGTCTACGATATAGTCGCCGGAGCCTTGAGCCTCCGCCTCGTACAACTTGCCGCCGACAATCGTGGCACCACGCTTTAGCCTGGGGATGATCCGGTCGATCTGGTAGTACTTCTCAGTCGATTCCTCTGCCGGCCCGGAAATGATGAGCGGAGTTCGGGCCTCATCGACTAAAATCGAGTCGACCTCATCCACGATCGCGTAGTGCAGGTCCCGCTGCACGAAGTCCGCGGCAGCGAACTTCATGTTATCCCGCAGATAGTCGAAGCCGTATTCGTTGTTGGTCCCGTAGGTCACGTCAGCGCCATAGGCGAGCCTTCGGGTCGCGTCATCCAAGTCGTGCTGGATCAGGCCCACCGAGAGCCCCAGGAACCGGTAGATTCCGCCCATCCACTGGCTATCGCGCTTCGCCAGGTAGTCGTTGACCGTTACGACATGGACACCCTTCCCCCCTAGGGCATTCAGGTATACGGGCAAAGTCGCCACCAGGGTTTTTCCCTCGCCAGTCGCCATCTCGGCGATCTTCCCCTCGTGCAGAACAATCCCGCCAAGGAGCTGGACGTCGAAGTGACGCATGTCGAGGACACGGCGAGCCGCCTCTCGAACGACAGCAAAGGCCTCCGCCAGGAGATCATCGAGGGTCGCCTCCCGAGCGATCCGCTCCTTGAACTCGGCCGTCTTCTTGCGAAGATCATCGTCGGAAAGCGCCTTCATCGCGGGCTCCATCTCATTGATAGCCGCCACCATCGGCTGGATCCGCTTCAGCTCTCGCTCGTTTTTGGTCCCGACGATCTTAGACACCAGCTTCATGAACATCTTCGAGCTCTCTCCTCCCGATTCGCAACGATTTCACAGGGATAGTAGCATAGAACCGTATGCGCTTCAATCCGAAAGGCCGACCTCCGAAAAGTCCATTCGGCACGAGAGAAAGCAAAACCCCCGAAGGATCTGGTCCTTCGGGGGTCTCCACCAAACAACCCGCAGTAAGCCACTACAAGGCGGCTACTCGGCCGATTCGCCGTCCCCGAGGAATTTCACCGCTTCCGGATCGATGACGTACTTACTTGGATTAACCGGCGAACCGTTCACCTGAATCTCATAGTGAAGGTGGGGCCCGGTCGCTCGGCCTGTTGTTCCCACGAGGGCGATGAGATCCCCCCGCTTGATCCGCTGTCCCTGGGACACCTTGTGCTGCTGCAGGTGCGCATAAAATGTGGAGATATTGTGGCCGTGATCGATTGAGACCACGTTGCCGAAACCGCCAAGGGGACCCGCATAGGAGACCATACCGTCGGCAGGGGCAATGACCCGCGTCCCGACGCTGTTCGAAATATCGACCCCCTCATGCATCTGACGCAGACCGGTAAAGGGGGAGCGCCGATAACCGAACCCGGCCGTCAGCCACCCCTTGACTGGCCAGATTGTGGGGGTGGACGCAAGGACACTCCGTTTCGCCTCGAGCTGATCGATCAGCTCCTGGAAGCTCCTCGTGCGACTGTTCATCTCGTGGCTGAGGCGGTCGAGTTCCATGGGCAGATTGTCTGTGGGTGGGGCCTGGTGAGCGACGGCAGCGACCATCAAGGTCCTGGAACTCAACGTGTCGGCCCCTCCGGTAGCCAGAAACGAGTCCTCCTTCATTTCCAGACCCGCTGCCGTCCGCAAACGGAGGTCGAATTCTCGAAGCGCGGCCAGTCCCGTCTCGAGTCGATTAGTCTTCTGCATCAGGCTGGCTTGCTGGCTTGCCGCAAGTCTAAGTTTGCGCAGCTCCAACATGTGCCCGTTGAGGCTGACCGCCTGATAAATAAAGAACAGGAAGGCAACGAAGACCAGGCTAGCGGCAGCGGCGAGGGCTACAAGTAGGCGTTTGGCAATGTGGAAAGTTCGGATCTCGGAACTGGCGTCGGGAAGGACGAGGACTGTGTAGAACTTCTTCGCCATCGATTATCCCCTTCCACCTGAAAGATAGTACCGGTGGCGGAAGACTGACCCAGGAATCCGTCCGGCAGGCTAAGAGCTCCCATAAGAGGTGTCGGGGGAATCTATCAGGTGAGGGCAGCAAGTGTCAAGGGTTTTTCGCTTTGCTAGCACCCACATTTGAAACAGGGGGAGTTCGAATCAGGAGGCTGTTGGAAAGGTTCGTTTGCCGATTATTGTTGGCCTACGAGACCTCAGGAAGGCCGCAACCCGCCACCAAGTCGAAGATGCCCTCGACCTCTGGAATTCGGGGGCGGAGCGAGATCACTTCCCCACGGAGGTTGTGAGCGTCCTGGCCGCCGGAGACCGACAATCCGATCCTGGCAGCAGGGGTCATCCTCCACGACAGCTAGACTGCTGTTCACCAGAGCAACCTCTCCCATCGCTTGCCCCCTCACGGGGTTCGGGCCAGAGTCTGCCACCCCAGGACCCGATCTGCCAATGGGCCCTGCTCCAGCAGCCGTTGGACGGTGCCTACCAGGACAGGGACAGAGAAGGGTTTCGCGAGGAACTCGTCAGCCCCTGCAGTAAGAATCTCGTCGCCCCGCCCCACCTCCACCCCTGTGATGACGAGGACCGGCAATGCCTGGGTGCCAGTATCTGCCCGGAGACTCCGGAGGACTTCCCACCCATTCACTTGGGGGAGACTGAGGTCCAAGATCACCAAGTCCGGCCTGGCCGCTTCGACCTGCGCCAAAGCCGCTGCCCCGTCCGCGGCCGTCTCAATGTGGTACCCGGCAGCCTTCAGCACATCTCGGATTGTCCCTAGTAGGGTCTCATCGTCGTCCACGACGAGGAGCCGTGGTGTGGCCCGCAACCCGGCCAGCAGGAGACGGAAGGTGAACGTGCTCCCCTTCCCCTCCCCCACCGATTCAGCCCAGATCGTGCCGCCGTGAAGCTCCACAAGCTTCTTCGTCAAGGCCAAGCCTAGACCCGATCCCTCGTATCGCTTCGTGAGCACGGGCTCGAGCTGCGTGAACGGCTGGAAGAGGCTCTGCAGGTTCTCGGCGTTGATTCCGATCCCGGTGTCTTGCACGCTGATTTCCACAAACTCGCCGGGGCGTTCACGATCCACGGTGGACGCTTCACGGTCTGCTCTTTTCCTTCGCTCAACTGCAACCGCTGAACTGTGAACCTGTCGAGCAGTGACAGTGATGGAACCGCCCTCGGGAGTGAATTTCACCGCGTTCGAGAGGAGATTGAGGAGCACCTGATTGATCCGGACCGGATCCGCCACGAGGGTCGGAAGATCGCCAGGCACCTGAAGGGAGAGGTGCTGCCGCTTCGCCGTGGCTTGGGGGCGGACGGTGTGAAGAGCCGCCTCCAAGGCTTCTCGCACTTCGAAGGATTGCGGCCGCACCTTGAGCTTCCCCGCCTCAACTTTGGAGAGGTCGAGAATGTCATTAATCAGCGCGAGGAGGTGCTTGCCGGAGGCATGGATGTGATCCAGGTAGTTGGCCTGCTTCGGAGTCAGGGGACCGTAGGCTTGTTGCTGCAACAGCTCCGAGAAGCCCAGGATTGCGTTCAGCGGCGTCCGAAGTTCGTGGGACATGTTCGCCAAGAATGCCGACTTGTGGCGAGAAGCCTCCTCGGCCTTGCGCGTCGTCTCCAGGAGCTGCACATTCGAGGCCTGCAGCCCCCGGGTCCGGTCCTCGACCGTGGCCTCGAGTTGGATGGCCGCCATGCGCTGCATCTCATAAAACCGCCCATGCTCGATCGCGAGGGCGGCCTGGGCGGCGAAGAGCTGGAGCAACTCCAGCGTGGCCGTATCAAGCGGCTGCCAGCTGTGCTTTCGATCCGCCCCCAAGACCCCAATCGCCCGACCCTGCACCACCAGGGGGATAATGGCAAAGGCCCGGGACCGGAAGGCCTCGAGCTGGTCATAGGGGGGCTTAAGCCGAAGCTCTTCGGGCACTCGAGCCCGGCTATCCGTCCAGATGATCGCCTGTCTGCTAAGGTAGGCCTGGGCAATACCCCCGCCTTCAGGCCCGATCGGAATCCGCATCGCCTCCAGGGAGTCCCGGGTCCCCAGGGACGCTACTCCCTCCAGCCACCGGCCCTCAGAGTCAGCGAGGAGGATGTTGAGGCGGTCCAGGTGGAGGATGTCTCGAGCCGTCTGGAGGAGGCGGTCGAGCCGGTCTTGGAGCCTCAATGGTTCATGAATCTGGAGGCTCGCCTCGTAGAGGGCGTGTCGGGTCGCCTCGGCCCGCTTGTGCTCGGTGATGTCCTCGCACACAAGGAGGACGACTGTCTTCCCGTCGGCGGTCTGCAGTGCATGGGCAACCTCCTTCACCCACAGCATGCTCCCATCCTTGCGCACCTTGCGAAATTCCCAGTACGCAATCTGCGAGGGGTTCTGCACGCACGCCTTCATCCGCTGAAAGACAAAGCTCTTGTCGTCCTCATGGATCAGGTGAAGCATCGACTGCCCAACCAACTCTTCCACCGTGTACCCCAGTTGCCCTGCTCCGAACTCGTTGACGGAAAGAACTCGTCCTTCTGCATCCACAGTGAAGTACATTGACGGGTTGTCCTCGTACAGGACCCGATACCGTTCTTCACTCCTCCGCAGCGCCTCTTCCGCTTGCTTGCGCTCGGTAACGTCTCGGAAGCTCCAGACTCGTCCCACGCTCTTCGCACCGATCCGCTGCGGCTGCGAGGTGCGCTCGAAGATCCGCCCATCCTTGAATCTCAGGACGTCGAAGCTTTCGGCCTCCGCGTCGTTGTAGTGTTCCCGGACTTTTCTGAGAAACGCTTCAGGATCCTCGAGCTGTTCGAGGACGAAATTCAGCGCCTCGCTGTCGTCGTGCGAAGCGAGGACGCTGTTCGGGATGCGCCACATGTCCGCGACCTTGCGATTGAAGCTCACGATCTTTCCCGTCAGATCCACCACAAGGATGCCGTCGGCAGTCGATTCGAGTGTGGCATTCAAGAGCGACAGGGTTCGCTTGAGCTCTGTCTCCGCCTGCGTGCGCTCGCTGATGTCCCGCATAAAGCAGTGATGCCCCATGAAGTTGCCTTCTTGATTGACGCGCTTGACCATGAGGACATGCCTGTGAAACACGGACCCGTCCTTGCGCACCGCCCGTGCTTCACATTCGGCTTTCCCCTCGGTTACCATACGGTGGTATGCGGCAAGCGCGATTCCCCGATCCTCGGGATGTACTGTTCGTGCCCAGTCCATGCCGATCATCTCGCCGGGCTCGTAGCCGGTCATCCGCGCATACATATCGTTGACGGTGACATACCGACCCTCCGGATCCAGTCGGGAGATACCGGGCATGGCATTCGCGAGCGCGACGTGCATCTCCCGTCGCAGTTCCTCCGCCTGCTTGCGCTCAGTGATGTCCTGGTCGCTCCCCTCGTAGTACTGCACCCGACCATCGGCATCGCGGACGACTCGGGCGTTGTCCTCCACCCAGATGATTGTGCCGTCGTACCGGCGGAGTTGCATTTCGAACCGCCGCACGACCCCCTGACCCTCCATCAGGGCCTGCCACCGCTTGCGATCATGCGCGTTCACATACACCGCCACCGCGTTGATGGCCAACAGCGCCTCCCGGTCCGGGTAGCCCAGCAGCTCCACCAGGGCCTGGTTCGCATCCAGGAACTGTCCCCCTGGCGCGGTGCGGTAGAGCCCCACAGGGACGCCGTTAAACAGGTCGTGGTAGCGCGCTTCCGACGCGCGTAGCACCTCCTCCCCCTGCTTGCGCTCGCTGACGTCACGGATCGTGCTTAAGACGATGAGTCCCTCCTTGGTCTGATGGTAGCTGAGGTTGATCTCCATTGGGAATTCACTGCCATCCTTGCGCAAGCCATATAATTCCAGGCCAGAACCCGTAGGCCGCACGTGCGGCCTGGCGACGTAGCCTGCGCGGTGCTGAGAGTGCCTGGTACGGAAACGCTCGGGCATCAGGATTTCAACGGTTGCTTTATACAGCTCCTCTCGCGTATAGCCGAACAATTTCTCCGTTTGTGAATTCGCGAGAACGATTCTTCCATTACTGTTTACAAGGACTATCCCGTCTGGCGAAGACTCGACAAGTCCTCTAAACTCTGCTTCGCTAATCCTCAGGGCCTCCTCGGCCCGGCTCCGCGTAATCGCCGCAGCCAGCACATTGGCAGCGGCCTGGAGGAAGTGAATGTCATCTTGGGTAAACGTCCGTCTCATGGTGGTGTGCACGCCTAGCACACCAAAGGGCGACTCCCGGCCATGGATGATCACGCTCATCCCACTGACCACCCCGTGGTCGTGCAGCAGCGCTGGCCCAGTGAATCGCGTTTCGGTGCGCAGGTCCCCGACGATCACCGGCTCGTCGGAGAGGAGGGTATAGCCGGCCTGGGAATCGGTCCCCGCCCCTACCCTTGCGGACCCCACGCACCCTTCCTTCCAGCCCACGCCCGCCCGCAGGAGCAACGCAGTGCCGTCTGGAAGCAGCTCCAGCACCTTGCAGAACGCGACTTCGAGGGTGCGCGCAACGAGGGCGACGGCTTCGCTCAGCAACGTGGAAAGATCGGTCCCTGCCAGCGCGCGTTGACCTAGTTCAGCGACTGCCGCCTGCTGTCGCGCGCGAACCTCGATCATCTCCTTCGCTTGCTTCAGCTCGGTGATGTCACTTCTGCTTTTCATGCGACTCTGCTGTTTGCCCATCTTAGGCGATAAGAAAGAATGTGTTATGTACGAGCTCAGATTCCGAGAACTCCCCCACCGGCGGACGATTCGAACCTTGTTGCCAGGCCAGGAATGACAATCTTGAAGGGTGCACTGTTAAGGCCCCAACCAACAAGGGCAAGGCAGCCGACAAATGCGACGGTGGCACCAGCGGCTAGGGACATGGATTTTAGCGATGAGACGAGAATTAGATTGAGTGGCCGTTGTGTGGCTCATGGCTCGCCTCCGGGGGTCTGGCGGTTCTCCATCGGTAGGCATGACGCGTCTCACACATGCAGGCCACACCGAGGAGACCGCAGAGCGGGAAACCGCCGCAAGAGTGCCGGCCGGCTTAATCGCCCCCGAAGTAACCATAGACCGGGTATTCTACAGGAGGTTGACAAGGAGCGCGGTGCACGCCCGAGGAGCAGGCGTGCCCACATGACGGAGCTGCATCAGGCCGACGACGAACAGGCGAACGCCCTCGATCCATTCCCTACATCCTCATAATCGCTGCCGACGATCCCTGCCAACTGCAGCGCGTTCGCCTGCACTCGGGCAGCGGCTGGTCGCGGCTATTCTGAGACCGCCTACACGACCAGGCCCACCAACGAAAGGACGCCGAGGAGGAGAAGCAGCAAGCACAGGTCAAGAGTAAAAGAGGGATAACGCGTCATGGATCAACGCTCGGACCTTTGAGTGTAAAGGTATGTTCCAACCAGGCTTTGCCTTTGAACACCACACCCACGCTAGCTGGCGCTCAGATTCCTCTGGGTGCATCTTCCTCGCCCTCCTTCGTCGGAACAGGGGCAGGGCCCCGCCTGGGAGAACCCAGATGGCTTCGCTCTGGTCCTTCCAAGCCCGCCTCTTGCCTTGCCATCCACTGATCGACCCGTGTCTTGTTAAACCTCCACTGGCTGCCGATCTTAAACCCTGGAATGACGCCCTCCCTGGCCAATCGGTAGACAGTGGTTCGATGAAGTCGGAGATACTTGGCAACTTCTTCAAGCGTCATCATCAGTGGTGAAGCTGGACTTTTCGCCAACTTTGCGAGCCTCGGCACAACTGGTCCTCCTTGCAGCGAGCTAGGACGATAACTGTGGACTGCACCTCATTCGGTCGGTCTCCCCGTGATCCTGATCAACGCTATTTAACGATGAGCAATTGTCGTGCCAAGAGGCAACCAATAGCATTTCGCGCTCAATAAGATGAAACTTTGCGATCTCATCATCGGCATGCATAAGCAGGCTTAGTTCCCTTTGAGAGACCACAGAGATTGAGGCCATTTTTCGAGGCTTTTTTCGTGCATTAAACAGAAAAGCCCTCCTGCCATCAAATCTCCCTAAGACCCTTTGCGTAGAACTTCTCGGCAAGAAGGCTTCGTTTCGCCCCTTTCCCCGCTACGGGGGTTTTGTTGTAGGCATGGGCCTCCGATGGGTGACACCCCAATGGGGATTAGACCCCTTTGGAG
>JBGQIR010000025.1:0-13595 GCA_041498535.1 Methylomirabilis sp. (SeqCode) | reverse complement strand
CGGCGCAGGCGGTGGGGATCGCCCAGGCCGCGCTGGACATCTCCCTGAGCTACGCGACGGAGCGGGTGGCCTTCGACAAGCCGATCGCGTCATTTCAAGCGATCCAGTGGATGATCGCCGACATGGCGAATCACACCGAGGCCGCCAGGTTGCTGACGTATCGGGCGGCTTGGTTGAAGGACAGGGGGGTGCGACATACCAAGGAATCCGCGATGGCGAAACTGTTCGCTTCGGAGACGGCCAGCCGGGCGGCGACGAAGGCGCTCCAGATCCATGGCGGCTACGGCTACATCTACGACTTCCCCGCCCAGCGCCTGTTCCGGGATGCTCGCGTCACCGAGATCTACGAGGGCACATCAGAAATCCAGCGTTTGGTGATCGCTCATCAGTTACTAAACTAAAGAGGTTCTAGGTTCCGGGTGCCAGGTTCCACACTACAAACCAGAAACCCAAAACCTGGAACATGGGACATGGAGCATATGAACATCATCGTATGCATCAAGCAGATCATCGATCCTGAGATTCCGGCCAGCCAGTTCAAGATCGATCCTGCCTCCAAACGGCAAGTCCAGGGTAGCCACTCGCTGGTTATCAGTCCCTACGACGCCAACGCCCTCGAGGTGGCAATCCAGCTCAAGGAGAAGCACGGTGGCAAGCTGACGGCAGTCAGCGTCGGCACGGCAACGGCTGTGACTGCGCTCAAGAGCGCCCTGTCGATGGGTGCAGATGAGGCCGTCTTGATCAATGACCCTCTCATCGGGTCGCCGGATCAGCAGGGGATCGCCCACGTCTTGGCGAAAGCGATTCAGAAGGCCGGCGGATTCGACCTGATCCTCACCGGCTGCGTGTCGGGAGATTGGGGCGACCGGGCCGTCCCAGCCTTCATGGCTGAAGAGCTGAAGATCGGATGTGTGACCTTTGTGTCTCGGATCGAGGCGAAAGATGGGCAGGTGGTCATGCGTCGAGTCGTAGAAGATGGCTACGAGCTGGTCGAGGCGAAGACCCCCGTCCTGGCCAGTATCATCTCCGACGAAACCAACACCCCGCGCTACCCCAAGCTGAAAGATATCATGGCCGCCGGCAAAAAGACGATCCCTGTATGGAAGGTAGCGGACCTTGGGCTCGACCCAGACAGGGTCGGCACCGGCGCGGCCAGGGTTGCGATCACGGACGTCTCTATACCAATCAAAGAGTCCAAGTGCGAGATGATCGAGGGGGATACGCCGGAAGAGCAGGCGGTAAAGCTGGCTGCGAGGCTTCGCGAGCTGAAACTCATCTAGTGCCGGTCCAATAAGCTTCGCCTAGCGGCGTTGCTGGCCCCCGGGGCACTCCCTGCGACGTACTTGTGGATGTACGCCTCGGTCGGCCCCGTAAGCCGCGCCTTGCTATGCTCGTTTTTTGGACCCACATGAGGCGCACCAAATAAGAGAGGGTTGGAGGCGCATCGGGGGGAAACGATGCCGGGAACGTTGGTCTTCACAACCACTGAGAGCGGAGGGCTGACCCGGAATGCACTTGAAGTGTTGGCAGGCGGGAAGCGTCTGAAGTCGCTCCTGGGCGGGCCGGTCGGCGCGGCCATTTTGGGGACAGAGCTGAACGCGTACGTTCCACTCCTCTTCGCCTACGGCGCCGATCAGGTCTACCGGGCGGAGCACCCGCTCCTCGCGCGGTATCAAGGCGATGCGTACACCACTGCCTTGCACCTGGTCTGCCAGCAGGCACAGCCGAACGTGATCCTGCTAGCCGGAGACTCCATTGGACGAGAACTCGGTCCACGCCTGGCCCACAGGCTGAAGGCCGGATTCGTCGCGGACTTCAGTGATGTTGACCTCGACGCCGGATCGGGTCGGCTTCTGTTCACACGTCAGGCCTACGGAGGCAAAGCGATGGCCGTCGTGCAGCCACACCTCAGCCCGGTCGTCGCGACCGTCAAGGTCCGCGCGCTGGATCCGGCCACGAAGGAAGAGGGCCGTACCGGCGAAGAGATCAGAGTCGATGTCGCCTTGGAGGCGTCGCAGCTCAAGACACACCTGCTCGACAAGGTCCAGGAGGAGGTGGCCGGTGTCAAGCTCGAGGATGCGAAGATCGTCGTCAGCGGCGGGCGCGGCCTGCGTGGTCCGGAAGGGTTCAAGGTGCTGGAAGAGCTTGCCCGGGTTCTCAGGGGGGCGGTCGGCGCCTCCCGCGCAGCCACCGATGCCGGATGGGTCCCGCCGTCCTGGCAAGTGGGGCAGACCGGCAAGAGTGTCAGTCCCGAGCTGTATCTGGCCTTCGGGATCTCCGGCGCGACCCAGCACGTTGCCGGAATGTCGGGCGCGAAACATATCGTCGCTGTGAACACCGACCCGGAAGCACCTATCTTTAAGGTCGCCCAGCTCGGCGTCGTTGGTGACTGGAAGGCGGTGGCGACCAAGCTCATCGAATGTTGTAAGGCATTGACCAGGCAATGAACTAGCCATGACCCCGATGCGCGAAATATACTGGAACATCCCCGGCCACCTGTTTCTCTACCTCCTGTTCTTCCCTTTCCTCGTCGTCTTCTTGTACGGAATCTACCGGAATCTCCGCCTGCTGTTCATGGGCCAGCCAGCCTCCGTTTGGGATCACGTGTGGGATCGGCTGAAAGGGTTCGTCGAACATGCGATCTTACAGCGGCGGATTGCCCGCGATGCGATCTCGGGCCTGTTACACCTCTCGATGTCCTGGGGGTTCGCCATTCTCTTCATTGCCACCTGCCTGGTTGCCCTGCAGGATTACTTCGGTGTCCCCATCCTGTACGGCCTCTTCTACCTTTACTTTATGTCGCTCACGGTCGATCTCTTCGGTCTGGCTGCCATCGTCGGGGTGGGGATCGCGTTGGCGAGGCGATATGGAGCGAAGCCAGACCGCCTGCTCAAGCCTCGCCTCGCCGACAACTATGGCATTCTTCTCACCCTGTTTCTTATCATCTTGGTCACCGGGTTTGTGATCGAAGGGCTCCGGATCGCGGCCACGGCTGATCCCTGGGGACGCTGGTCCCCCGGGGGATGGCTGGCGTCGCTGCCTGTTCTTGGCCTTGCCCCAAGTCAGCAGGCGATCCTTCATCGCCTCCTCTGGTGGTTCCACGCGATCATCGCATTCGCCTTTATCGCCTATCTTCCTTACAGCATCAGCCTGCACATGCTTGCTGCCCCGGTCAATATTTTGCTGAGAAACCGCCAGCGCTCCGGGGTCCTTGAGCCGATCGATCTGGAGCACGCAGAGCGGTTCGGCGCCTCAACGATCGACCAGTACACCTGGAAACATCTCCTCGATCTGGAAGCGTGCACCGAGTGTGGCCTGTGCCAGCAAGCCTGCCCCGCCTGGACGACCGGCAAGCCCCTCACCCCGAAGGGCGTGATCATCGACCTGCGAGACCACCTGCGCCTGGTTGCCGAAGGCGGAGATCGCAGAAAGATGGTGGGCGAGGTGATCTCCCACGACGTCCTCTGGGCCTGCACGACCTGCGGCGCCTGTCATCAGGAATGTCCGGTATTCATTGAACCGATCCCGAAGATCGTCGAGATGCGCCGCCACCTGGTGATGGAAGAGGCCGACTTCCCGGAGACCATGCAGCAAGCCTTGAGAAGCCTGGAAGAGCGGGGACACCCGTTCCGCGGGACGTCAGCCACCAGGACCGACTGGGCGCGGGGGCTTGGTGTCAAGGAAGTGGCCACCACTGGCCAGCCGGATCTCCTGTACTGGGTCGGCTGCGCCGCCGCCTTCGACGAGCGAAACCAGAAGGTGGCCGCTTCCCTTGCCACACTTTTGCAACACGCTGGGGTAAACTTCTCCATCCTGGGCGAGGAGGAGCGGTGCACGGGGGACCCGGCCCGCCGGATCGGAAACGAATACCTTTTCCAGACGCTTGCGCAGGAGAATATCACCACCCTCAATAAATACGGGATCAAGAAGGTCGTCACCTCCTGCCCGCACTGTTTCAACACCATCAAGAATGAGTATCCCAAGATGGGCGGCAGCTACTCGGTCATTCATCATACCGAGTTGCTCGAAGAGCTGGTCCGACAGGGACGCCTCCGCCCCCAGCGACGGATAGACGCCGTTGCCACATTCCACGACCCCTGCTATCTGGGGCGGCACAACGGCGTCTATGATGCGCCCAGGAATGTCCTCGGCTCTGTCCCGGGTTTGCAGGTGAAGGAGATGGGTCGGTGTCGGGAACGGGGCTTCTGCTGTGGGGCAGGCGGCGGGTTGATGTGGTTCGAGGAGAAGATCGGGAAGCGAGTGAGTTGGGAGCGGACCGAAGAAGCGCTGGCACTCCAGCCGCAGGTGCTGGCAAGCGCCTGTCCCTTCTGCCTGATCATGTTCGAGGACGCGATCAAGGGGAAAGAGGCGAGTGACAGGACGAAGTCGCTTGACCTGGCGGAGGTGTTGGCGCAGAGTATACAGAGGAGTGATTGATGGTGATGGAGAACACAGCGTTGATCGATCTGCTGAACCGTCTACTGGAGGCCGAGCGGTCCGGCGTCAGGGCCGTGAGCGGCATGCTGAAGCCGTTACAGGAGGGCGAACTCAAAGAGGGGTTGAAGAAAGCCAAGGGAGATGAGGCGCGCTATGTCGCGGGACTGCATGCTACCCTGAAGCGACTTGGTGTGGTCCCATCGGAGAAGGTGGGCGACTTTGCCGACAAGCTCCTGGCGCTCGATGGGATCGTCGAGCAGCTCAGGTTCCTCAACCGTGGCCAGGGGTGGGTGGCCAGGAAGATCGAGGCACTGCTGCCCACGCTGACCGATCAGACGATGCGGGATTTCTTCAGCGAGATGCTCGATACCCATCGAAAGAACATCGCTTGGGCCGAGAAGATGATCGAGCAGATGGCGGCCAAGGTTGCGTAGCTGACCTTGAGCCATAAGGTGGGTTGAAATGTCAGAGAAGAAAGATCTCAAGCGAATCGAGCAGGAGAAGGAGCGGTGGGAGGCCGAAACCCTGAAGCCCACCCTCAAGAAAAACCCCGAGCGGGCAGAGCGCTTCACCTCGGTCTCCATGACCCCGATTGAGCGCCTCTACACCCCAGCGGACCTGCCGGGATGGGACTTCATGAAGGACCTTGGATTTCCCGGCGAGTACCCTTATACCAGGGGACTCCACCCGACGATGTACCGCGGCAAGCTCTGGACGATGCGGATGTTCGCCGGATTTGGCACCGCCCTCGAAACCAATCGACGGTTCAAGTACCTGCTCGAGCAGGGACAGATGGGGCTCTCCACCGCTTTCGATCTGCCAACCCTGATGGGGTACGATTCCGACCATCCGTTTTCGGCAGGGGAGGTCGGCAAGTGCGGAGTGGCGATCGACTCCCTTGCTGATATGGAGATCCTCTTCGACGGAATACCGCTGGGCGAAGTGACAACCTCGATGACGATCACCTCACCAGCGTCTGTGCTCTGGGCGATGTACGTTGCCGTCTGCGAGAAGCAAGGCGTGCCGTATCACTGCATCGGCGGCACCATCCAGAACGATATCCTGAAGGAGTATATCGCGCAGAAGGAATACATCTATCCGATCGAGCCGTCGGTGCGGCTGGTGACCGACACGGTCCTGTTCGGCGCGCACCACCTGCCTCGGTGGAACACCATCAGCATCAGTGGCTACCATATCCGTGAGGCCGGTTCCACGGCATTGCAGGAGCTGGCCTTCACCCTGGGCGATGGAATGGTCTATGTCGAGGAGGCAATCAGGGCGGGCTTGGACGTGGACGCCTTCGCGCCGCGCCTCTCGTTCTTCTTCGATTGCCATAACGACCTGTTCGAAGAGGTGGCCAAGTTCCGAGCGGCGCGGCGGCTCTGGGCCCGGCTCATGCGAGAGAAGTTCGGGGCGAAGGATCCGCGCTCATGGCTGCTCAGGACCCATGCACAGACCGCCGGCTGTTCCCTGACCGCTCAGCAGCCGCACAACAATATCGCGCGGGTAGCGATCCAGGCGCTGGCAGGCGTCCTGGGTGGAACCCAATCGCTGCATACCAACGCGATGGACGAGGCGATGGCCCTACCGACGGAGGAGGCGGCCACCATCGCGCTGCGGACACAGCAGATCATCGCGCACGAGAGCGGGGTCACCAACACGGTCGATCCGCTTGCCGGCTCCTACTATGTGGAGAAGTTGACGAACCAGATGGAGGAGGGGGCCTGGGAGTACTTCAGGAAACTGGATGATCTTGGTGGGATGATTCGCGCCATCGAAAGAGGGTTCCCGCAGCGTGAGATCGCTGATGCCGCTTACGCCTATCAGCAAGCGATCGAACGGGAGGAAAAAATCATCGTCGGCGTGAATCGATTCACCACCGACGAGGAGCCCCCGATCCCCCTCCTGTCTATCAACCGCGAAGCTGAGGCGCAGCAAATGGATCGGCTGCAACGGCTTCGCCGCTCGCGGGAGAAGGATGCGGTGATGCGATCACTCGACGCCCTCCGCCAGGGCGCCGCCGGGAAAGACCCGTGGGGGAAAGACCTGCTGATGCCGAGGATTCTCGACGCAGTTCGGGCCTACGCGACACTGGGCGAAATCATGGGCGTTTTTCGCGAGGTCTGGGGCGAATATACCGAGCCACATATCATTTGATCATTGCATCACAGCTCATTGAGTCACTCAGCACAAGCGCAGGAGCGTGAAAATGGGTGCAGAGGGGGAGCGGAAGATCCGGGTCTTGATCGCCAAGCCGGGCCTTGACGGGCACGACCGGGGCGCCAAGGTCATCGCAAGGGCATTCCGCGATGCCGGAATGGAGGTGATTTACACCGGGCTTCGGCAGACGCCGGAGATGATTGTCAGTGCTGCTATCCAGGAGGATGTGGATGCGATCGGCCTGTCATGTCTCTCCGGGGCCCATATGCACCTGTTCCCGAGAGTGATGGAACTGCTGAAGGAGCGTGGCGTGGATGACATCATCGTGTTCGGCGGCGGCACGATCCCTGACGAAGACATCGCCAAGCTGAAGGCAGCCGGGATCGCCGCGATCTTCACTCCGGGGGCGACGACGGGCGAGGCAATCGAGTTTGTGAAAAAGAACGTAAAAGCCAAGTCCTGAAATAACAACACGTTGCATGTGTTGTCAATATTGTACTTGAGGTCAAAAAGAGGCTTCAGGAACTGATCCTCCGCTGTTGGAGTTCGGCATGGCCCTGAGTCCCAGCGCGTGACAGGAGGGGGAACTCGATGCGGCCGGTGTACATGGTATCGGGAGGGGTGAGTAAGTTCACCAAGGCGAGGCCGGATGTCACCTTCCAGCCGATGGTGAAAGAGGCCTATGATTATGCCCTCAGGGATCTTGGACTTGAGCATCCCAAGTTTGTTGAGATCGTAGACGGGTCGGTCGCATCCTACTTCTCGGACCATTTTCAGCGGCAATTGATGTCGGGGATCATGGTGCAGGACTATCTGGGCCTCTGTCCCAAGCCGAGCCACCGGGTTGAGGGGGGTGGCGCCACAGGCGGCCTGTGCTTTCAGGAGGCCTGGAAGTCGGTGGCCTCCGGCCTGATGGATGTCTGCGTCGCCTATGGATTCGAGACGATGTCTCATGTGAATACCTGGAAGGGCAACGAGTTTATCGCCCTGGCCTCCGATGTGAGCTTCGACTATCCAGTCGGGGGGTTCTATTCCGGCTACTATGCGATGATGGTGGTCCGACACATGAAGGAGTTCGGCACCACCGTCGAGCAGATGGCCCACGTTTCGGTCAAGAACCACAACAACGCCTTTCATAACCCGTACTCGCAGAAGCGGCAGGTTCTCACCATCGCGGACGTCCGGCGGGCTCCGATGGTCGCCTGGCCGCTAACCCGTCTCGATATTTGCGTCATGTCCGACGGGGCGGCGGTGACCATCCTGGCCAGCGAGGAAGGGGTCAACAAGCTGGAGAAGGCCAGCGGGAAGCGGTTGAAGCTGGCGAAGGTGGTTGGGGTCGGCCGCGGGACCGACGCGATGCGGATGGCCGATCGACCCCACCGCAGGGTCTTGTTGCTCCCCCATGAGCGAGCCAGTGACTACCGTGGCCTCAAGTACCCGGGCATTCACTCATTTCGTGCAGGCCGAATGGCCTCCAAGCTGGCCTACCAGATGGCGGGGATCACCAATCCGGTCGAGGAGCTTGACTTCATTGAGCTGCACGACGCCTACACCTCCTCCGAGATCCAGACCTATGAGGACATGGGCCTCTGTAAATATGGAGAGGGCGGCCGATGGACGGAGGAGGGACACCCCTTCCTCCCCAACCTCGACTATGGCCTGACCCTCAAAAAGGCTGGGACGGTGCCGGTCAACCCATCGGGCGGCCTGATCGCCTGCGGCCATCCGGTCGGAGCGACCGGGCTCATGCAGGCGGTCTTCGCCCTGTGGCAGCTTCAGGGAACCATTAGGAAGCACTTCGGCAATGACCGGCTTCAGGTCAAGGACGCCAGACGCGGGGCCATCCACAGTCACGCCGGCACCGGGACCTACGTCACCCTGACGATTATGGAGAAAGCGTGAGCCGCGTCGGGCGCTCGTGAGGAGGGAGGATGCAATGGCGAAGGCCAAGCATGAGAGATCGAATACGGGGCCAACGGACGAAGAGCGGGTCGCCTTGCCGGAGACGGACGAGGGAACGATCCTGTTCAACGTCCCGTTCCCCAAGGACCTGTCACAGCTTAAGGCCATGGCCCCCATCATCATCAAGCAGCCTTACCACATCGATTATATCCACAGCTACGGGCAGGATTCGCCGTTCTTTGCCGGCCTTGCCAACCGGAAGCTGCTGGGGACCAGATGCACGAAGTGCGGCTACACGTACGCCACGCCCAAGCTGCACTGTATGGATTGCGGCAGTGAATGTGACTGGTTCGAACTGCCCCAGATGGGCGCCGTCCACACCTTTACGGTCTGCTACTTCGGGAGCGAGGAATTCCTGAAGGAAACCCCCTTCGTCCTGATCCTTGTGGAATGGCCTGGCGTCGACACGCTTTTCCTCTCCCGGTTGCTTGGCGCCGATCCGCTGAAGCCCTCGCTAGATTGGGTGGGCATGAAGGTCAAAGCGAAATTCCGGCGACTCTCGAAATTCAAGCCGACCGACGTCTACTTCGTCCCCGCGTAGCATTCATACATAGCTTTGAGACCCCAAGGGGCTGGCACGTCTAACCGGCGCCAGTGCGAGGTAAGGATCCAGCGATGGATTTTGAGCTGAGCGAGGACCAGAAGGCCGTCCAGAGGATGGTTCGGGAGTTCGCCGAGCAGGAGATCGCGCCGGTGGCAAGAGAGCTTGACGAGCGGGAGGAGTTCCCGGCCCAAATCGTTGCGAAGCTCTCGGAACTTGGGCTGATGGGGATCCTCTTCCCAAAGGAGTACGGCGGCGCGGATATGGACTACATTACCTACGCCCTGGTCCTCGAGGAACTGGGACGGTACGACGCCTCCGTCGCGCTGACCGTCGAGTCGCACAACTCCCTCTGTAGCAACCACATCTACCTGACCGGGACCGAGGCCCAAAAAAAGAGGTACCTCCCCCAATTGACCAGTGGCAAGGTTCTGGGCGCGTGGGGATTAACGGAGCCAGGCTCAGGGAGCGATGCGGCGGGGATGCGGACCACTGCGACGCTTGACGGGAATCACTGGGTACTCCACGGCTCAAAGAATTTCATCACCCAGGGAAGCGTGGCAGGCATCTATGTCATTATGGCGATCACCGATCGGGCCAAGCGAGAGAAGGGGATCTCTGCCTTCATCTTGGAGAAAGGGACTCCCGGCTTCAAGGTCGGGCGCAAGGAGCATAAGATGGGGTTTCGCGCCAGCGACACGGCGCAGCTTATTTTTGAGGCCGCGCGAATCCCAAAGGAGAACCTGTTGGGCAAGGTGGACCACGGCTTCATCGACACCCTAAACATCCTGGATGCTGGCCGAATCGGGATGGCCGCACTCACCGTTGGGATCGCCCGTGGCTGTCTGGAGGAAGGCCTGAAATACGCGAAAGAGCGTCAGGCATTTGGGCGACCGATCGCCAACTTTCAGGCGATTCAGTGGAAACTGGCCGATATGGCCACCGAGATCGATGCGGCCAGGCTCCTGGTGCTGCAGGCCGCCTACCTGAAGGATACAGGTCTGCCGTTCACCAAAGAGGCTGCCTACGGGAAGCTCTTCTCCTCAGAAGTTGCCATGAAAGCGGCCTCTGAAGCCGTGCAGATTCACGGCGGCTATGGCTACATCAAAGAGTTTCCGGTCGAACGATATTTCCGCGATGCCAAGTTCTGCGCCATCGGAGAAGGGACCTCGGAGATCCAGCGGCTGATTATTGCCCGCCAACTCCTGGGCCGATCGTTCGCGTAACTGCTTGTTGAGGAGTTCTTTCTGTCAGCCCATCCCCTCGCATATCCCAATATTTCTGCTGGACTTTGTTGCCTTCCTGTGATACTTTTCCGTCCCGAAAACGCTGTTTTGAATTTTACAGTGCTCTGCAATCCCCAGAGGTTCCTGCGAGGCTAAAGCGCACGAATATAGACAGCCCAGGCACCTCGCAGATCCAAGAATCCCACCATTTTGCTAGAGGGTTCTTCAGACCTATCGCGATCACAGATGAACCTTACGCGCAGAATCCTCGAAGGCGATGTGCGCGCGGCGGCCCGCCTCATGACCATGATCGAAAACGGCGCGTTTGAGGCAAGGGCCGCTCTGAAGTCCCTCTACGCTCACACCGGCTCTGCCTACATCATCGGGATCACCGGCCCTCCAGGCTCTGGCAAGAGCACACTGACCGATCGGCTCACAGAAGAGTTGAGGAAGCGCCAGAAAACCGTGGGGATCGTTGCGGTTGACCCGACCAGTCCCTTCACTGGTGGGGCGATCCTTGCCGATCGAATTCGCATGCAGCGTCACAGCCTCGATGCCGACGTGTTTATTCGCAGCATGGCGACGCGTGGCCACCTGGGAGGGCTGGCCCGCGCCACCAACGATGTCGTAGACGTCATGGATGCGGCGGGGAAGGAAGTGGTTCTGATCGAAACCGTAGGGGTTGGCCAGGATGAGGTGGAGGTCGTGGGTACCGCGCACACCTGCGTAGTGGTGTCGGTCCCCGGACTCGGCGACGAAGTCCAGGCCATCAAGGCCGGTGTCCTGGAGATCGGCGACGTGTTCGTGGTGAACAAGACAGATCGGGAAGGCGCCAACCGGACCGCCACCGAGCTGGAGATGATGCTGCACATGGCCCCTGACACCGGCGGTTGGCTGCCGAAGGTCTACAAGACCATCGCCACCAAGGGGGAAGGGATCGCGGAGTTATTGGATGCCATCTTGGAGCACAAGGCGTTCATGGACCAGCACGATCTGCGAAAGAAGAAAGGGCGAGAGCGAAGCGAGCGAGCGTTCCTGGCGCTGCTCCAAGAGACGCTCACGGCCAGGACCTTGGAGCGGTTCAAGCGGAATGGAAGCATGAAGGAGCTGATCGCGCGCATTGCCGATCGAGAGCTGGACCCATATACCGCTGTCGAAGAGGTCCTCGGAAAAATCGGACTGTAGCTGGAGTCGTCTATGGATGTGCTGCAGGCAGGAATCGGGGAGTTCACGGTCGAGGATCCTGATGATCTTCGCGCCTTCATGCGGACCGAGAAGCGGCGCGAGATGGTTGATAAGGTCATGCCCGAAGCCGAGGCGGTCCGCCGCTATGTGAAGGACGGGGACTACGTCAGCTTCGACTTCTCATCCTTCACCCGTGGCCCTGCCTCCCTTGTCCGGGAGATCATCCGCCAACGGAGGCAGAACCTCTGGTTCGCCGCCAAGTTCACCTTGATGGAAAGCACGCTGCTGGCCGAAGGAGGCTGCCTTCGGGGGATCGATGTCGGCTTTCTGGGTCTCGGCAGTCTTATAGGGAAGGCGGTGGAAGAAGGGAGGATCAAGGTCACCGAGTGGACCAACGGCACCCTGACACTGCGCCACTTGGCCGGGGCAATGGGCGTCCCATTCCTGCCGACCCGGAATCTGCTGGCAACAGATACCCTGACCTATTCGGGGGCCAAGGTGGTTCAGGATCCATTTACCAGGAGGCCGATCGCGCTGGTCTCTGCCGTCAACCCCGATGTCGGCCTGGTGCACGTCCATCAGTGTGACATCTACGGTAACGCGCGCTGCTTCGGCCCAGGAGTGTCGCCGCTCGAGACAGCGATGGCCTCTAAGCGAACCATCATCTCCACCGAACAGATCATCACCACCGACGACATCCGAAAAGAACCGGCAAAAACCACAATTCCCTATTATTTGGTGGACGCGGTGGTCTATGCGCCGTTCGGCTGCCTCCCTGGTGGAGCGCAGGGAGTGTATGAAATGGACACGGAGCACTTCCTGGAGTATATGGCCGCCTCGGGCGACGCGCAGAAGATGGCGGCCTACCTCGGCAAATATGTCTATAGTGTGGCATCGCACGAAGAGTTTTTGGCGAAGCGCGTTGGGGTCGAGAAGCTCCTGGACCTCAAGCGGCAGGCCACAATTACAGAGGGGTATCATTGATCCAAAGCGACTTCACCGAGTCGGAGTTCATGATTTGCCAGTGTGCCCGGCTGATTGAGGACGGCAAGATCGTGTTCATTGGGTACGGGCTGCCGCAGATTGCCGCGATCCTAGCCCAGCGTCTCCATGCGCCCCGGATGGTTCAAGTCTACGAATTCGGCGCGGTGGGGTCGCTGCCGGAGACTCCCTTCGTCCGCTTCACGATGGGCGGGCCGCGCAACTGCTATAGGGCCCTAGCCTGGACCAACATGAACACGATTTTCGCTCAGGCCCAGCTTGGAATGGTCGACCTGGGCGTCCTCGGCGCAACCCAGATCGACCAGTTCGGCAACCTCAACTCGACGATGCTGGGGGCGGATTACACGCACCCCGAGAAGCGATTTCCCGGGAGCGGAGGCGCGAACGAGGTGATGACGCAATGCTGGCGGACGCTGATCGTCATCAGGCACGAGCGCCGGCGGTTCGTCAAGCAGGTAGACTTTCTGACGTCGCCAGGATACCTTGACGGGACCCCCGGGGCCCGCGAGCGGGCTGGCTTGCCCAGGGACACCGGCCCCTGGAGGGTGGCAACCTCAAAGGCGTTGTACGGATTCGATGATCACACGAGGCAGATGGTCCTGCTGGGGGTACTTCGCGGTCTAAGCGTGGATGAAGTTGTCAAGGAGATGGAGTTCACCGCACTCGTGAAGGAAAAGGTGGAGGAGCTTGAGCCGCCGACCCCGGAGGAACTTCACATCCTGCGGGAGGAAATCGATCCCGCTCGAGCGATCATTGGCAAGACAGCTCGAGACTAGTGCCATTCCAACATTATTTGCCTAACGACAACATGACCTGGAAGCACCTGGATCGATCGTCGCGTAGTTTTGCTATTTGTCCGAACAAGTTGGAACGGCATTAGCCCGTGTCAAGAGGCACAGTTCATGGGCGCAGTCGAGTGCAGAGAACTCAGGTGAAGGAAGCGAGGAGAGCCTAATGAGCGAGGGCAGGCCGCCAGTCTATCTGATTGCTGGGGTTGCCAACTTCAACCCAACGCCGATCTGGGAGGCGGCCAGCGCCGGAGGTGGCAAGTCGCTTCAAGAATACTGGGAATCGGGGAAGCT
>JBGQIR010000024.1:0-14387 GCA_041498535.1 Methylomirabilis sp. (SeqCode) | reverse complement strand
TCTCCTCCGACAGCCGCGCTGCCCGCTACACCGCCAGCCGTTTACAAAAAAAGCCGCACGTTACCGAACCCCGTTGTCTGCTCTGTAACGGTGGCTTACTGTAGGCAATGATGCTCAGCATTGTCAAGTCTTTTTTAACAAGCGGCTGCATTAGAGACAAATGAAGGCAGGCAGAGATGTCGGCCATTAAGGAGATCCTCACCCAAGAGGGCTGTGAGGGGGGAATGAGGTGGGATGGAAGCGGTCGCGATGTCGTGCCTTGCAAGAAACTCTTGCGTCTTTGCGCAGGTTCTTCACCCGGGGCGGTGATATCTCCAATCGACACTTGACATGAACATTCCTCCCTTCACGCTCCGCGTAGAGGGTTTGCCGGCAAGGGCTGCCGATGGCTCATGGAGAGTGTGGCCATTATCGGCAGGGAGTTCTCGGCTCGCCAACCCGAGGCTCTCCTACCAGGGTCGGGTTTCCCCTTGCTTTAGCATCCAGACGCGCACGAGATCGATCTTTCGCCGCTCGGCCTCCTTCTGCATCCGCCATGGGGGCTCATCCGGCGGCTCCTCCGCTAGGTCGAATGTCCCCCAGTGAATGCCCAGCAGGGCCTTGCCGCGCAGGTCCTCGAACACCTGCACCGCCTCTTCCGGGGTGGTGTGCACGCTCTTCATCATGTATCCAGGCTTATAGGCACCGATGGGGACCGCGGCTAGATCGAACGGGCCGAGCGCCTCCCCGATCTGCTTGAAGCCATCAAAGTAGCCGCTGTCCCCACCGGCGTAGAGGCGTTTTGAGCGACCTGAGACCACCCACGAGGCCCACAACCGCCTGTTTGTGTCCGAGAGGTTCCTGCCGCTGAAGTGCTGGGCCGGGACACAGACCAAGTGCAGGCCGCGATGCTCATACTCCTGCCACCAGTCCAACTCCTCCACGTGGGTCATCCCGTTCTCGGCAAACCATTCTCTGAGCCCCAGCGGAACCAAGAATAGCGGATCATGCGTCTCTGCCAAGCGCTTGACGGTCCCGAGGTCGAGGTGGTCATAGTGATCATGTGAGATCAGGACCAGGTGGATCTGAGGCAAATCCTCGAAGCGCAATCCAGGGACGTTGAGTCGCCGCGCCCCGACCCAGGAAATGGGACCAGCTCGCTTCCCCCAATGCGGGTCGGTCAGCAGGTTGACGCCGTCGAGTTGGACGAGCAGCGTGGAGTGGCCGACCCACGTCACCGTAGCAACCGGGTTGTTGTAGCGGAGCGCCTGACCATCATTGGCCTCGCGGGGCAGGCTGACGTTGCGGGTGGCGATGAGATTCGCCCAGAGCCGGCCTGCGACGTACTTGGCGCGGACCAACCCACCCGGGCGCGTGATGACGGGATCCGGGTTGCGAAAGCCGCCCTCCACGTGATGCGCGGGGTGGCCTTGCAGCGACTCCTTGTCAAGCCCGCTAAGCCCAGCGCAGGCAAGCAGAAGAAAGGGGAGAACCCACACTAGAAGTCTTCGTCGGGATTTCCAATAGGAGCCCAGTTTCGCTTGCCCTCCTGCGATACACCCCCGCACTACCGACGCAGCAAGTGTTTAAGCGCGCTCTCCAGCTCTAAATGTAGGAAACGGTAGCCCGAGCCTTCAAGCTTGGTCGGGATCACCCTGGCACTTGAGAGGAGCAGTGCATCGGCCAACTCGCCGAATGCCAGCCTTGCCGCAAACGCGGGCATCGGCGCCAGGGCCGGTCGCCGAAGCACCCGCGCCAGGGTGCGCGTGAACTCGGAATTGGTCACCGGGGCGGGGGCCACCGCGTTGACCGGACCCACCAGGGATCCGGTGATCAAGGCGTGGTTGGTCGCCCCAACCGCGTCGTCGAGCGTGATCCAGCTCATGAACTGCGCCCCGTTGCCGATCCTTCCCCCCATGCCAAGCTTGAAGGGCAGGAGCATCTTCTTGAGAGCGCCGCCCGCCGGGCTCAGGATGACGCCGAACCGCGCCTGAACGACTCGCACCCCCGCTCGTGAAGCCGCCTCAGTGGCCGCCTCCCACTCGCGGCAGACCCCGGCGAGAAAGTCAGTTCCGGGTGAGCTGTCCTCGCGCAGGATCTCGTCGCGACGGTCCCCGTAGAATCCGATGGCCGAGGCGCTCACCAGCACCTTGGGGGGCCGCGCGAGCCGCGCAAGCGACTCACACAGCCGCCTTGTGCCCTCGACCCGGCTGCGTCGGATCTCGGCCTTGCGCCGTGACGTCCATCTCCCGGAGGCGATGTTCTCGCCGGCAAGATGGACCACGGCGTCTACCCCCTCTAATCGCGAGAGATCCTGGACTCCCTCCCAAGAGTCCCACTGGACCTCGTCGCTGCCCACTGGGGACCTTCGCACAAGCCGGGTCACTCGATGTCCGCCCTTGGTGAGAAATCTCACCAACGCCGAACCAATCAAGCCGCTGGAACCAGTGACAGCTATATACATAGGGGCTCGCTCAGTGGTGGGTTTCCACGATGGTGACCTTCTTCATGATGTCGCCACGCTTAATCTTCATGACGATGTCCATGCCGTCTACCACTTGGCCAAACACCGTGTACTTGCTATCCAGCGCGGGCTGCGGGCCCAAACAGATGTAGAACTGGCTCCCCGCGCTGTTGGGCGCCGGTGTTCGGGCCATGGCAACGGTGCCGGTCAGATGCTTGCGGGAATTGAACTCGTCCTTGATGGTGTAGCCGGGCCCGCCGGATCCGTCACCCTTCGGGTCACCACCCTGGACGACAAAGCCGGGTTCGACCCGATGAAACTTGAGACCGTTGTAGAACCCTCTCTTGGCCAGCTTCACGAAGTTCGCCACGGTCTCCGGGGCGTCCTGCTCGTAGAACTCGATCACAATCTTGCCTGCATCCATCTCGATGGCTGCTCTTGGGCTCTTTTTCTCTCCGGCATCGGTGATGCTCTGAATGCCCAGCAATAGCAGCCCGACACACAGGGTCCCAATCGCTCTTCGCATAACTTCCCTCCTCCACAATTGAACTGCCAGCGGTCATCAATAGCATCCTGGTCTTCACCTGTCAAACCATTTTCCCACCCATGTTCCCATGCATTGGCGCTTCCTGTTGCAGAACTGGCGGGCATCAAGTAGAATCGGCCTCCATGAATGCTGATGCCCGCTCCCAACCAGAGAAGCCCATGAGTGGACAGATCACGGACATCGAAGGGATCCGCGTCGGCCATTATAGCGACCTTGAGGCCCTGACCGGTTGCACCGTCATCCTGTGCGAGGAAGGTGCCGTAGGGGGCGTGGACATTCGGGGCTCGGCCTCCGGGACCAGGGAGCTGGACGCCCTGAACCCACAGCATCTCGTTGAGCGAGTTCACGGCCTCGTCCTGGCCGGCGGGTCGGCCTTTGGGCTCGACGCCGCGGGCGGCGTCATGGCGTACCTGGAGGAACGAGGCGTGGGATTCGATGCCGGCGTCGCGCGAGTACCGATCGTCCCGGCCGCGATTCTCTTCGACCTGAGGATCGGTAACTCCCATGTCCGGCCTGACCGGAGCATGGGCTATCGGGCCTGCCAGGCCGCCGCCTCTGGGCCCATTGCAGAAGGGAGCGTCGGCGCCGGCACCGGCGCGACAGTCGGCAAGCTGATGGGGATCGAGCGGGCAATGAAAGGGGGCCTGGGGACGAGCAGCCTGTCGCTACCGGGCGGGGTTGCGGTCGGCGCTCTCGTGGTGGTAAACGCCTTTGGCGATGTGATCGACCCGGAAACGGGTCAGATCCTGGCAGGCCTCAGGGATAGCCCTAACGGCGCACGACTCCTTGACACCACGGCGCAGCTCCGCGCCGGGGTCCGCCCCAGGGGATATGCTCGGGAATCGACCACGCTCGTCGCGGTCGCCACCAGCGCGCGGCTGAGCAAAGTCGAGGCGACCAAACTGGCCCAGCAAGCTCAACTCGGTCTGGCCAGAACCATTCGCCCTGTCCACACCACCCTCGACGGCGACGCGGTCTTCGCCCTTGCCACTGGCCGAGCGGCAGCAGATCTCGACGCTCTGGGCGTTGCCGCCGCAGATGCTGTCGCCCAAGCGGTGGTGCGTGCCATCAAGCTCGCTACTGGCCTCGGCGGGGTCCCGTCCTATGCGGACCTGAGCCGGATAAACGACTAGACGAGGGGTCGGCGATCCCTGATGAACTCGACGAGTGAGAGGATGTGGGGAATGGCAAAAGGCTTCGGGATCACAAAGGTGACACCCGCCCGTTCTGCTTCGTCGATAACATCAAATGAAACCTGTCCTGTTATAAGGATCGCTGCCAGCCTCGGAGCGAGGGCCCGCGAGCATCTGAGCAAGACCATCCCATTGAGACGAGGCATATTGTAGTCGGTGATGAGCAGATCGTACGGCCCGGCCTCCAGGCTGGCAAGCGCCTCCTGACCGTCTCCTACGCAGGTGACGGTACAATCAATGGAGCTCAGGGCTTCGAAGAGCATTTCGCGGACCTCCCGATTATCATCCGCGACCAGGACGTGGAAAGCACCTCCTACCTCCAGGTTTGGATCATCCATCCCTGCTCGCTCTCTGCTGCTTTGAGCCCCTCGAAGCCGGACCTCGCGCCTCCACTGGGCGGAGGAGGGTAAACCGAACCTCAAGATTAGAACCCTTTCGCAGACGCGGGCCTCGCTGCGACGAGCGGATCAGACGCAGTTGGACAAGCCCATACCGCCTCAAGACCTCGGTCAGCCGCTCGATCCTCCCACTCGTTAGCGAGGCTCCCAAGCTTCTTTTGAGGACTCCCCAAGATATCTCCCCTTCGCGCCCGATCTTGTCGGTCGAAACCAACATGAGCAGATACAGTTTCAGCTCCTCTCTGGACATAGATGGGAACCATCGAGATCGGCAGACTCGCCTCAACAGCTTTATCCGTTCTTCCATGCCGTTCTCTTGTTCTTCCTGCGAGATAGTAGGATATATATACATGATTGTCAAGTCAAAATACGACTATCTATCTTCGGCATTGACGCTTCGGAGTCGGGAAAGGGCTGGAAATCCTATTGACTTCAGTGGAAAAGCAAAGTACTGTTCGCCACGAGGAGGAATGCGTGAGCGCAGAGCTGGGGGCCGAGATCGGCCAGCGCCTTAGGCGGATTCGAAGGATGCGGAATCTGACCCAGAAGGAGCTGGCCAATAAGATCGTGGGGAAGGTGGACTACACGTATATCGGGAAGATCGAACGGGGAGAGCAACTCCCGTCGCTCAAGGTATTGCGGAAGCTCAGCGAGGCACTGGCTGTCCCTCTCGCATACTTTTTTCAGGACGAGGCGCTTTCTCACCTCCTACCAGAGGAACTCCGCCGACTCAGTCGAGAGGAGCACAGGATGGCTCTGCTTCGCCAGGTGGCCAAGGTATCGCGCGGGGATATCGCGCTGTTATCAGAGATCATCCGCGTCCTCGATACCCATCGCAGGATGAAAGGGGGTGAGCGCGATGCCCTTCGATATCCGGTCGAACAGAAAGAAGCACCATGGGCGGCGGAGTCGGCAGGCCTATACCGAACAAGGAGGGCGCGGCCCGGGAGACAACTGCTTCGGGAGGCGATCGAAGAGCTGGAGCAGCTTGTGAAGAAAGTAAGGAACTCTCGCCAGCCGACCCCTCAGCGGGCCGTGCAGGCGCTGCAAAGAGCCTGCCGAGAACTAAGGCGAGGTGTGCCCAGTTCCTCCTGAAGAGAGCTAAGGCCTCTCCTCACCGGACGCCTTTTCCTTCCCCGGCTCCTTCTTCGGCGTGACGTCGATGACGTCCTTCCCCGTCACTGACTCCTTGAAACCCCGGATCGCCTTACCCATGCCGCTCCCGATCTCCGGCAGCCGATTCGCTCCGAAGACGAGCAACACGATGATCAGAATCACCACCAATTCGCCGATCCCCAACCCGAACATGCGCCTTCCTCCCTGAGAGGCCCCTCACGCGTACGGGACCCGCTCGTCTCCCTGCCGACGGGTCAGCTTCACGCTGTCAAAATGTTCCAAGAAGGGGATGGCGAACTTCCGACTCACGCCCAGGAGGTCCTTAAACTCCGGGACCGTGATGGTCGCATGGCCCTTGAAGTGGTCAAGGAGCACCCCCTTCGCTCGCTCATAATAGTCGCGGTGAAGATACAGATTGTCTTTGATTTTGATCACTGTCCCTTCATCGGCAAGGCGATGAAAGAGCGTGACGCCGGTCTTGTTATTTGCTCCGGCTTGGGCAAGCCCTGACTCAAGGTCCGGTGGCTGAAAGCCTGCCGACCGATAGATCGTTTCCAGCCGGCCCTTGATCGCCTGCTCATCAGCCGAGAAGGTGGGCCGATGCAGGAAATGCCGCACCTTCTCCCGGTCGATGGCGATTCGCTGCGACTCCACCAAACCCTGCAGGAGGCGGGCGAACAGGGCCGGCCCGACCGAAGGAAGCTTGGTCCGGAGTTCTTCCTTAGGGAGCCCATCCTTGAGGGGCTCCTTCCTGTGGAACTCTTCGAGGCGTGAAAGAATCTCTGCTGCCAGCCGATCGTAGGTGGTCCGGTGGACGTACCCGAGCTCTCCTTTCGCTCCCAATGGGATGGCCACGCCGGACTCAATGAGGCGCGCGAGCTCCCCCTTCAGCGTGGTCTCATCCAGGCTGGCCGTTGCCCTGAGAGCCTCAATGGAGACCGCCGCTGGACCGGCCTGCAACAGCAGGCGTTCTACCTGCTGTCCTGACGTGCCGGTCTGCAGGACGTTGAGATGCTCCAGCAACTGTGCCCTCGGCCGTCGCCGCACAGGCGGGGTCGGGTCGAGGATGCTGCCGCCTCCGATCGTCAGGGCGGGCGAGTAGCTTCGGATCACATACCGGTCGCCGGCCAAGGCGGTCGCCGGAGCCTCAAGCCGTAGGTGGGCGAAAGCCTCTTCGCCGGGGTTCAGTTCTTCACGATCGAGCAGCACGACGCGGGCCAGCACCTCGCTTGTCCCCAGGTGAAACCGGACCCTTGCCCGGTTCCGCAAGGCACGAGGGGCATCTTTCAGCAGCGCCAGCGAGACGTCGAAGGCCATAGCTGGCTTGAGCGTGCCAGCAAAGGCCAAGAGATCGCCTCGATTGAGCTGATCCACTTCCAGGCCGGGCAGGTTGACCGCGACCCGCTGTCCTGCCCAGGCCTGCTCCACTGTCTGGCCGTGGACCTGCAGGCGGCGCACCCGTGAACGCAACTCCCGGGGCAGGACGACCACCTCGTCTCCGACCTTCACCGTCCCGGACCAGAGGGTCCCCGTAACCACCGTGCCGAATCCCTTCATGGTGAACACCCGGTCGATGGGAAGGCGAAAGATCCCGTCGTGGCGCTTCGGTTCAACCGTCTCGGCCATCTCGCGGAGAGCCGTCCGCAACTGAGCAAGCCCCTGCCCGGTGACAGAAGAAACCGGGATCACCGGCGCCCCCTCGAGAAAGGTCCCGGCCAGGAACGCTTCCAGGTCGGCCTGCACCATCTCCAGCCAGTCTGGCTCGATGATATCGACCTTCGTCAGCGCGACAATGCCTCGCTTGACCTGAAGCAGCTCGCAGATATGGAGATGCTCTCGCGTCTGCGGCATGACCCCCTCGTCAGCGCCGATGACCAGCACGACAAGATCGATCCCTCCGACGCCCGCCAGCATGGTCTTGACGAACCGTTCATGCCCGGGGACATCGACGATTCCTAGATGCAGGTCATCGGACAGGGCCAGGTTCGCAAAGCCCAGCTCGATGGAGATCCCCCGCTCCTTCTCCTCCTTCAACCGGTCGGTGTCGATGCCGGTGAGGGCCTTGACGAGCGAGGTCTTTCCATGGTCGATGTGGCCGGCGGTTCCGACGATGATATGCTTCATCGCCATGGTGGCATCGTAGCATAGCGTCTGAGCGGCGGCAAGGTTGAAGTCCCGTGGTGATTCGTGAAGGCGGCAGTATGAAGATTCGTAGCTGTTATCTCCTCTGGCGTGAGCGCAGGGGCTCGGGAAAAGCTTGACATGCGGAGGGAGCATCTGATAAAAGCCAGTGCATCGTAGGTGGTCATAGTAGTGACGACCGAGGCCGAGCGACATCCCCGGGTCATCTTCGCGGTTCTGCCGATCAAGCGGAGGACCATGGCACCGCTGGCCGCGGGTGCCAATGGAAGGTCCTCAAGAGGAGGGAACACCATGAAAAGGGGATTGTCTGTGATAGCGATCGCATCGCTCCTGGCGCTGCCGATGGGCGCCACAGCCTATGCCGAGGTCAAGGAGTTCATTGGCGAGGTGGTGAGGGTAAACCTGGCCAAAGGGATCCTGGACCTGGTGAAGGGAGGGCGTCACCTGAGGCTGGCTGTGAGGCAAGGCGCCGTACTCCTCGACGAAGGGGGGCAGCCCCTGAAGGGACTGAAGGATATCCAGGTCGGGGATTACGTCCGCCAGGAATGCAAGGTCCAGGAGAAAGGGCTCTGCCTCGCCACGAAGATCAACATCTTAAAACGGGCGTGGCAGATGGAGGGGAGCCCCGAAGAATGATCGGCACCAGTCATCTTCGGTAATCCGTTATTCGACGCAATACAATCCACCTTCTAACCCGCCTGTTTCTTAGTCCAGCCCTTCGCCTGCCATAGCAGGTGTAGATGGCATCTTCGTCGTATTCCGCAGGGATTTGTGATTGTACACTGCCCGGTCACGAGCCGAGCTGGAAGACTGCCTCACCAGTCCGAAGTGATCCACTCCAGGCGGGTCATGCCGGGCTATCCTACCTGCACTCACCCAGTAGTGAGCAGCAGCCGCGACAATCTAGGAAGGTCGGCTGCGATCCCTTATCTTTTCGCCCGAGCCCACGCGCCCACCCACCGAGAGGCAACTTTCCCTTGACGCCGCGTCAATGGGGACGTTATAAGTGTCGTATGAGGTTCCAGCGAAAGTTACTGATAGGCTTCTCGCTGATGGTGGTGCCTGTTCTGCTCATCAGCGCAGAGGCCATCTGGAACAACCGGGAGGAACGACAGGCCTTGCAGGCCCTCGGCCAGAGCATGGCGAGGACGCAGAAATTTGCGGAACTCGAAGCGGCCTTGTTTCGGCAGAGTCGGCAGGTCTGGGGGTTTCTCACCGGCGCAGACCGTGAAGCGAAGACGGAGTTCTTTCGATTGGAACAGGAGATCGGGGAACGGATGCGCCAGTGGAAGGGCGAACTGAAACCCGATGAGATGCACCTTGCCAATGAGATCGAGGAGATCCACGCCCAGATCTTCGGTGTTGGAAAGCAGGTCTTCTTGCTGTACCAGGCGGGGAACTGGAAGGCGGCCCTTGATGTGGCGAACCAGGAGTTGAAGGGCCGTCTCATTCCCGCGCTCAGCGCCAAGAACAAAGAGATCTATAGCGCAGCCCAAGAATACAGCTTACAGCGGGCCTATGTGAGGCTCGAGGAGATTCTGGGCGAAGAGCGCCGTGTGCTCTCTTTGGTCATCGCGCTCTCCCTCGCGGTCGGGGCGGCCGCCTCTATCCTCATCTCCAGAAGTCTGGCCCGGCCACTCCACGAGCTGAAGGCAGCCATGGAGGTGGTTGGGCAAGGCCACCTGGATCACCCGATACCGATCCGCTCGAAGGACGAGGTCGGGATTCTGGCACAGGCATTCGCCGGGATGACCGACAACCTCAAGCGATCTCACGAGGCCATGGCCCGGCTCAACCGCGATCTGGAAACAAAAATCAAGATGCTGGAGGAGACCCAGGCGCAACTCATCCAGTCCGAGAAGCTGGCCTCGATCGGCGAGATGTCTGCCGCCGTTGCCCACGGCCTGCGCAACCCTCTCGCGAGCCTGAGGGCAGCCGCCCAGGTCGCGCTTCGCCACGCCAAAGAAGCGCCCGTGGCGCAAGAGCACTTGAAAAGTGTCATTGCCGAGGCAGACCGCCTGGACCGTCGCATCACGCATTTGCTCAGCTTCTCCCGCCCCGCACCCTTTCGTCCCCTCCGGGAGCAGCTCCCACGACTTGTGGATGGCCTCCTGCCGACCTTCGCCCGCCAACTCAAGGACCGTGCGATCCGACTTGAGACCGATCTGCCGAACGACCTTCCTGAGGTGCACGTCGATCCCATCCAGTTGGAGCAGGCGCTCGGCGAGGTCGTCTCAAACGCCCTCGATGCCATGCCTCAGGGCGGTCGCCTCATGATCCGGGGCTATCACAAGCGACAAGACGGCACCGCCGGACAGGTTGTCATCGAGATCGTGGACACGGGGGATGGGATCCCCGAAACTGTGCTCCCATCGGTCTGCAATCCATTTTTCACGACGAGGGCGGAGGGCACCGGCCTCGGCCTCGCTATTGCCAAACGGTACGTGGCCCAGAATGGCGGAACTCTCGACATCGCCAGTACGCCAGGTGCTGGAACGACCGTGAGGATCAGCCTGCCAGCCTCGGCTGTGCGCCAGGAGAGGACAGCATGAATCCCTTTACGATTTTGATCGTGGACGATGAGCGCACCTTGGCCCGCTCGATCAAGCTTTTCCTTGCCGAGCAGGGGTACGAAGCAGAGGTGGCTGAGAACGCCGACAAGGCGCTCGAGCTGCTGGATCGTCTCCGTCCCGATCTGGTCTTCCTGGACGTGTCCCTTCCCGGCATGAGCGGCATTGAGCTGCTCAAGCGGATCAAGGAGTTCGATCGCAATATCGCTGTCGCCATCATGACCGCCTACGGGTCCATTGAGGGGGCGGTGGAAGCGGTCAAGCTTGGCGCCTTCGATTACATCAAGAAACCGGTCGATCTCGATGAGCTGAAGCTCCTGGCTGACCGGGCGCGTGAAACCTCCCGAATGCGTCAGGAGCTCTCCTACTACAGACAGCGGGAGGTTCGGGGGCTTCCGATCAAAGGGATCATCGGCAAATGCGAGGCGATCCTCGAGGTCATCGCTCGGGTACAGCAGATCGCGGCCCTGGAAGAGAGCCCGCCCATTCTGATCACGGGTGAAACCGGGACCGGCAAGGGGTTAGTAGCTCGCTCGCTGCACAGCCAGAGCCGGCGGGCCTCGCGCCCGTTCATCGAGGTGAACTGCACCGCTCTGCCCGGCACGCTGATGGAGGCGGAACTGTTCGGGTACGAGCGGGGGGCGTTCACGGATGCCAAGGAATCGAAGATGGGCCTTTTTGAGGCTGCCGATGGCGGTTTCCTCTTCCTGGACGAGGTGGGAGACATCGAGCTCCCCCTGCAAGGAAAACTGCTCCGAGCCATTGAAGAGGGGGTGATCCGACGGGTCGGGGGACTGCGCGACAGGCGAGTCGATGTCAACATCGTCGCCGCCACCCACCGGGACCTCGAAGAAGAGGTCAAGGCCGGACGCTTCAGAAAGGACCTCTACTACCGTCTCGCCGTCATCACGATCGATCTGCCGCCGCTTCGCGAGCGTGGCGAAGACATCCTCATGCTGGCCACCCACTACCTCGATAAGTTCAATGCCAAGTATGGTAAGGCTATCCGAGGCATCGACGACAAAGCCGTGCGCATCTTAATGGAGTATCCCTGGCCCGGCAATGTCCGTGAGCTGAGCCATGTCATCGAGCGAGCCGTCCTGTGGAGCCAAGGGGAGCGCCTTGCGGAGGAACAGCTTGCGCTGGCGACCTCGCCTCAGGCTCTCACATCGACCTCTCAACCTCCCCTCATCGCTCCAGTCCAGGGCACTCTTCCGCCGGAAGGGATCGCGCTGGCCGAGTGGGAGAGATCGCTGTTAGAGCTGGCGTTGAAGGAATGCGCGGGCAATCAGACCAAGGCCGCCAAGCGGCTGGGTATCAGCCGAGACACCCTCCGCTATCGGCTGAAGAAATACGGTATCGGCCAATAAATCGGGTCATCTCCCCCCACTGCGCTACTTGCCCCACTGCTCAGGCCCATGCTAACGCATCGCGTTGAAACGACCAAATTATACTAACCTTTATTTTCAACTAGTTACATATCTAACGTCAAGCCACCTTTGAGATCGAACTGGCACGACTTGTGCTAGATAGTGGTGCGGTCCCAACTGTAGACACCAAGATCTTTCGGATAAAGCGCACAATAAAAGGGAGGTGATTGGATCATGGCGTGGGTCAAGCCCGAATTCAAAGAGGTCCGAATGGACGCGGAGATCAATTCCTATATCCTCGTCCTGGAATAGGCTACGGCTGTAAGAGCTGTTGAAACGGGCCTCCCCGCGTTACTGACACGCAGGGAGGCCCGTTTCACTGTTGACACCTTCTTGTTGCCTCCTGCCCCTCAACCTCACATTCTTTCCCGAGGGGGGGGCTTCGACGAACTCAGTAGAGCGGGGGGGCAACAAATGCCTGTCATCGTAATCGTTAACTGAGGGTCTTAGGAAAGAAGGGATATCCTGTGCGAGTTCGAGTGCTGGGTTCGGGGGCAGGCGGAGGGTTTCCGCAGTGGAACTGTAACTGCGAGAATTGCCGCGGCCTTCGATCGGGGTCCCGCCGCGCCAGACCAAGGACCCAGTCATCGATCGCCGTGAGCGCGGACGGCGTGCGCTGGTACCCCATCAATGCCAGCCCTGACATCCGCCAGCAGATCGAATCGTTCAGCGCCCTGCACGCGACCGGGGCTGTCCGTGGAACGCCGATTCAAGCGATCCTCCTCACCAATGCCGACATCGATCACATCACCGGGCTGCTCTCCCTCAGGGAGTTCCAGCCGCTCTGCATCTATTCGACCAAGCAGGTGATGGATTGGGTGCTCGAATCGAACGCGGTCTTCCGGGCGATCCGGCTCTTCCCGTCCCAGTGCACCTGGAAAACCGTCGTAACCTCTGGCCAGTACGAAGTCATCGGGGTGGATGGAAAAGACAGCGGAATTCGTTACGAGGCCTTTGCCGTCCCAAGCAAGCCGCCGGCCTACCTGATGGATCTCGTGTCGGACTGGAGCGAGGAGACCATCGGCTACAAGATCACGGACGTGGCGAGTGGGCGATCTTTCGCCTATGTGCCGGGCATCAAGCAGATCGACCCTGAGATGCTGGCCAGGCTGAGCGGTTGTCACTGTGTCTTCCTCGATGGAACGTTCTGGTCCGATGATGAATTGATGAAATTGGGAATCACGGATAAAAGCGCGCTGGCGATCGGGCATATCCCGATCAGCGGGCCTGAAGGGAGTTTGACCAAACTGGCTCCTCTTCGCGATGTGAGGAGGATTTACATCCACATTAACAACACGAACCCGATTCTGATCGAGGATTCCCCCGAACGGCGGGCTGTCGAAGAGGCCGGGTGGGAAGTGGCGTTCGACGGCATGGACCTTGAGATCTGAGAGCTGAGAAAGGAAGCAGGAATGCATGAGGTTGAAAGCCACAAGCCGCTGAGCGTGGATGAGTTCACGAAGCGGCTTCGCGAGGTGGGCGAGGAGGGGTATCACGACAAGCACCCGTTCCACCTCCTGATGCACGAGGGAAAGCTCACGAAGCCTCAGTTGCAGGCATGGATCGCCAACCGGTTCTATTACCAGGCCATCATCCCGAAGAAAGATGCAACGATCCTGAGCAAGTCCGATGACCCGACCTTCCGCAGGGCCTGGATTCATCGGATCGTGGATCACGACGGCACCCGGGCTGGCGAGGGCGGCATTCACAAGTGGCTCGTGCTGGCCGAGGCTGCGGGACTCCGAAGGGAAGAGGTCGAGAGTTTCCGCCTCGTGCTCCCCGCTGTCCGCTTCGCCGTGGACGGGTACCTCTTTTTCGTCCAAAGCCACTCGTTGCTTGAGGCCGTCGCCTCCTCCCTCACCGAGCTGTTCGCGCCAACCCTTCACGCCACCCGCCTGCCGGCCTTCGAGCAGCACTACCCTTGGGTGGACACGAAGGGGCTCGAGTATTTCCGGGCTCGCCTGATCGAGGCGCCTCGGGATGTGGAGTTTGGCCTACAATACGTCCTGCAACACTGCACGACCCGCGAGCTCCAGGAGAAGGCGATCGCCGCCCTCACGACGAAGTGCCACATCCTCTGGAGCCTGCTGGACGCCCTCTACTTCGCCTACATCTCCCCAGGATGGCCACCGCCGCTCTGGCAGAGATGAGCGAGCCTCGGATGGGAGACACTGTGGCTGACGCCCGTGCCTCGTGGCGGCCGCGACTGTCGCCAAGGGCCCGGCTTCGCTGGGATGAGGTGGAGAAGCGGTACATGCTGGTCTTCCCGGAGGCGGCGCTGATGCTGAACGAAACAGCGCCAGAAATCCTGAAGCTGTGCAACGGTGAGCACACCGTCGATGGCATCATCGATGCTCTGGTCCAACGCTTTACGGGAATCGAGCGAAAAGTCATCGAAGAAGACGTGACGAGCTTTCTCGCGCGCATCCGAGCGCGCGGCCTGCTGGAGGGATAGATGGGAGCCCCACGACCCTACACGCTGGTCGCTGAGCTGACGTACAAATGCCCGCTGAAGTGTCTGTACTGTTCCAATCCCGTGAGCTTTTCC
>JBGQIR010000023.1:0-14638 GCA_041498535.1 Methylomirabilis sp. (SeqCode) | reverse complement strand
TGCTCGATATACCCTCGGACTTCAAGAGTGGCCAGAAGCCGGAACACATTGTTTTTGTGCAGGTTCAGCTTGTGAGCGATTTCTGTGACGCCTAGCTCCTCTTCGTGATAGTCGAATGATTCCAGGATATCAAGCGCTCGATCAACTGATTGGACGATATAGTCACTCTTCTCCTTCTTTCGATGCTCCATGGAGGCCTCACAATCCCACCGTCAATAGAGATGAAGCCAATCCTCGCTCACGTATCGCTCACGCTACCTCTTCCTGGAATGACCTCGGATTGGCTAAGCCGGAGGGATACAGCGAGGGGATTATAAAATCACGTTCTATTTCTGTCAAGGAAAAAATTAAACGGGGTTGCGGAAAATGGCAGGTTGGGGGGACGAACTCCTCTACATCTCTGCTGAATTAGCCCTGAGGCCTTCCGCCGAAAATGGCCGTACCGATCCGAACCATTGTCGCCCCCTCTTCGATGGCCACCTCGAAGTCATGACTCATCCCCATCGAGAGGTGACGGAGATGGTGCTCATGATGGGCATCGGCCGCTTGGTCTCGCAATTCGCGGAGTCTGCGGAAGAAGGGACGGATCTCCTGAGGATTCTCACGAAACGGGGGGATCACCATCAGGCCTTCGACGGCCAAATGGGCGAACGATTGGCAGGCCTGCAGCAACGGCAGAAGTGCATTCTCGAGGATGCCAGACTTCCCCGGCTCCCCTCCCAGGTTGACCTCAACCAGAACCCGCACCCGCTTTCCTAGGAATGCCCCATGGCGGTCAAGGGAGGCGGCGAGCTTGACGGAGTCGAGAGATTGGATCAGGTCGAACAGCTCGATGGCGAGCTTGCTTTTGTTCGTCTGTAGGTGACCGATCAAGTGCCATTTGGTGGGGACCGAACTCAGGAGGGCGATTTTCTCTCTGGCTTCTTGGACGCGATTCTCCCCGAGCAACCTGACCCCGGCCTCAACCGCCTCTCGGATGACGGGAACCGGCACCGTTTTCGTGACGGCCACCAGTTCCACTTCGTCAGGGTTTCGACCGACACGACCAGCCGCCTCGGTGATCCGCCTCCTGACTTGATCGATCCGCTCTCTGATCCCTTCTCCCACGCTTGTCGGCGCTCCTCTCCCCAGCCTAACAAAGGGATCCCTCCGTGTCAACATGAGGTGAGAGGATGGATCAGGGCCGGTTCAGGAGAACCGCCAGGGGTCTTAGTCCGACTCGGGCGATCCTAACCCACCTTAGCCTTGGGCGCTAGGCCCCGGAATCCTGACCTCTGCATGCTCTGAGCTCCGCGATCCCATCAAAGCGCAATATTCGCCGACAGCTCGGACAGACATTCTCCGCTCCGCTAATCGGCGCCAGGCAGTGCGGACACGTAGCGCTCGATGTACCTGGAAGGAGAAGCCAACGCATGAGTCTGCTCAATCGTCTCGCTTTACCCATCGTCCCTCCCGAATGCGTCAAGGATCCAACTTCCTCACTCATCCCTAATGCCGTTCCAACTTGTTACGGCCAATCGCTGATACGTACCCTGCAGCGGTTGTTCAACGATCGCTTTCCCTAGCCTCGCCCCTTTGGCGTCAATAGTTGGAACGGCACTAATCGGCCTGCCGCCGCAAGAAGGTCGGGATATCCAGCTCGTCCTCGTTCAGGTCGCGGGAGGTGAGCTGCTCAAGATCACGGAGCCTGAGCTGATCATCCGACGGCTCATTCCCGCCCACGCCACGCTTCCTGAGAAAGCCCCCGCGCTCCGCCGCTCTTGCGGTGTACGCCTTCATTTCGACCATGTTTGAGGACTCCTCCTCTCCGACGGAGGCGACTCCATCGAATCCGGTGGCGATCACCGTCACGCGGACCTCATCGTTCAGCGACTCCTCGATCACCGCTCCGAAGATGATGTTGGCATTCGGGTGGGCCGACTTGCAGATGGCTGAGCTCGCCTCGTTCACCTCGTAGAGCGACAGCGCGGAACCGCCGGTTATGTTGATAAGGATCCCCTTCGCGCCGTCGATGGCCAAGTTTTCCAGGAGGGGGCTATTGATGGCTTTCGAGGCCGCTTCCTGAGCCGCATTCTCGCCCGTGGCGGTCCCGATTCCCATCATTGCGATCCCACGCTCAGACATGATGGTCTTCACATCGGCAAAGTCCAGGTTGATCAAGCCCGGCACCACGATGAGGTCCGCAATCCCCTGAACCGCCTGACGCAGGACCTCGTCCGCCAACTTGAAGGCCTCGGTCATGGGGGTGTGACGCTCGACGATGTGGAGCAGCCGCTGATTCGGGATGGTGATCAAGGTATCGACGCTTTCGCAAAGCGCCTGGAGTCCTCGCTCCGCCTGGAGCTCTCGGACCTTGCCCTCGAACTGGAATGGTCTTGTGACCACTCCGACGGTGAGGATGCCTAACTCCTTAGCCAGATTGGCGATGACGGGTGCAGCGCCAGTTCCGGTCCCGCCTCCCAAGCCGGCCGTGATAAAGGCCATATCGGCCCCTTCCAGGAAGCTCACGATCTTGTCGGTATCCTCAATGGCCGCCTTTCGCCCGATCTCCGGATTGGCCCCCGCCCCCAGCCCCTTGGTCAGGCTCGCTCCTATCTGAAGCTTGGTTGTGACCGGCGACAGCTTAAGGGCCTGAGTGTCGGTGTTGATGACAATGAATTCGACGCCGATGAAGTGCGCCGCCAGCATCCGATTCACCGCATTGGACCCCCCGCCTCCGACCCCGATCACCTTGATCTTGGCCAAGTGCTCGGCATCCATCTCCAGCTCGAACGGCATCTTCACCTCCTTGAATGAAAGTTGTTCACGGCTCACCGGGCAAGCAGTTCACGCTTCTTAGAGCAGTTCAGGGTTCAGAGTTCATAGTTCAGAGAAGGACCGTCAAGTGTGGACCGTCGACGGTCGACCGTCAGCCGTCATAGAAAATCGCTGAACCACTGCACCATCCGCTTGATCAGCTTGTCCACCAGTGTTTGGTCCGAGAGCCTGCCGAACCGTGGCTGGTCCCGGTGCGCCGCGCCGTACTGCACCAGGCCCACCCCGGTCGCGTACATCGGAGAACTCACCACCTCCTTTAAGCCGCCGATGCCCGTTGGCACCCCCAACCGGACCGGCAAGTCGAAGAGCTGCTCAGCCAGCTCAGGCACTCCCTCCATCACTGAAGACCCGCCGGTGACCACAACCCCAGCGGCCACCTGGTGCATGAATCCGGCCCGCCGCACTTCCAGGGCGACATGATTGAAGATCTCCTCCATCCTCGGCTGCATGATCTCGCACAACATCTGACGGGAGAGAAGGCGCGGCTTCCGCCCGCCGACACTCGGGACCTCCACCACCTCCTCGCTCCCCACGAGGGAAGCCAGCGCGCAGCCGTATTGGCACTTTATCGCCTCGGCAGATTGGGAAGGGGTCCGAAGCCCAATGGCGATATCGTGGGTCAGATGATCACCGCCCAGCGCCAGAACCGCGGTGTGGCGAATGCTGCCGTCCACGAAAACAGCGATGTCCGAGGTGCCCCCGCCGATGTCCACGAGAACCACCCCCAGCTCTTTCTCGTCCGCAGTGAGCGTAGCTTCGCTCGAGGCCAGCGGCTGTAGGACGATGTCCTGTACCTCCAGCCCGGCCCTGGTGGCGCATTTGATGATATTCTCTGCCGATGCGACGGCGCCCGTCACGATATGGATTTCAGCCTCGAGCCGGTGGCCGCTCATCCCGAGGGGTTCCTTGACCCCGCCCTGGCCGTCAATGATGAACTCCTGCGGGATCACGTGAATCACCCTTCGGTCGGCCGGCAACGTGATCGCCTTGGCCGCCTCGATGACCCGATCGACATCGGCTTGGGCGACCTCCTGGTTCTTGCCGGAAACGGCGATGACCCCACGGCTGTTGATCCCCTTGATGTGGCTGCCGGCAATCCCCACGAACGCGGAGTTTAGGGAAATGCCAGCCATCGCCTCCGCCGCCTCGACCGCTTTCTTGATAGATTCGACGGTCACATCGATGTTGACAACTACCCCCTTCTTCAATCCTCGCGAAGGGCTTGTCCCGCACCCGATGATTTCGATCCCGCCTTCCGTAAGCTCCGCGATGATGACACAGATCTTGGTTGTGCCGATGTCCAATCCGGTAACGATCTCGCCCCCTTGGGTCATGCCTCTCGCTCCTTCGGAAGCGGCTTCACGATGACCTTATCGGCAAACCGGAGATCGACATATTCCAACTCGCGAAGGCTGATGCCCCGAATCTGGAGCACCCGGGCCAGCCGATCCAACTGCCACAGCAGGTCATCCTCTTGGACGCGCAGGTATGGCATCCCGCGGTCCAGAAATACGGTGCAGCTTCCGTCGGTTTCCAACCGGATTTCCCTGGCCTGCACTCCGGGCATGAGGGCGTGCCGGTGGAACTGCTGCCACAGACGGGTCCCCAGCTCAAGGTGAGAGATGTCGATTCGGTCCCCAGGGTGGATCGGGTGTTCGACCTTGACTGTCAGGCGCGGAAGGCCAAACATCTCGTCAGGTCCCGCCTCCTTCAGGATCAACCCGTCGTCGCTGACGAGATAGGCCCGGCCGGCCAGGACGATCGTTTGTGGCGTTCGCTCCGACACGCGTACGACCAAGCTTGCCGGAAGGCGCCGACTCACACTGGCCGTCCTGATCCAGGGATTGCCCATGATCCGCCCTGCCAGTTCCTTCAGATTGACCCCTATGATACTCGCATGAGCCGGCAGGCCGAGGCTGTCGATGATCGTCGCTGTGGGCACTCGGCGGTTTCCCTCAACGGTGAGATCCCTGATTTGGAAATAGCGCAGCCGCAGGGGGCCTGGGACCTCCCGCAGAATGATCTGCCCAAGGATGACCGTCGCCACCAGCAGGACAGCGAGTTCCGCGCCCCTCCAGAACCGCCGACCGAGCCCGGCTACCACGCGTCTCACACGCCGTGGCCGCCCGGTCCTTTGCGAGCCGAGCCTCAGGAAGCGTCGACTCGGGCGAAATCCGGCCCAATCCTCAAGCAGCGGAGGGCGATCCGACAATCTCGATCTCCAGTTCAAGTGCAACTCCCGTCCTGAGCAATACGTCGGCCTTGGCTCGGTTGGCCAGCCAGAGGACATCTGCCGCTGTGGCTCTACCGAGGTTCACAATAAAGTTGCCGTGTTTCTCAGAGATCTGTGCCTCGCCGTGCCGGAGCCCCTTTAGCCCGGCCTGCTCCACCAGACGCCCGGCGAAGTCACCGGGGGGATTCTTGAAGATGCAGCCAGCGGATCGAATGTCCACGGGCTGCGTCAGGTTCCGTCGGACCAGCAACTTCGAGATCGTCCTTCTGATCTCCGCCGAAATTCCCCTCTGGAGCGTGAAGGCGGCCTCCAGGATGACCGCCCCTGTCGGGAGTTGGCAGTGACGGTAGCCGAGGCCAAGCTCCTCGCGCGACATGAACCGCTCCTCGCCCAAGCAGTCCACCAAGCGAACCCAGTCAAGATGATCGCTGATCGCACCGAAGGGTGTCCCGGCGTTCCCGTGTATTGCGCCCCCAACCGTACCCGGTACGCCGCTCAGCCCCTCAAGACCAGTCAACCCGGTCTTTGCTGAGAAGGCCAACAGACGACTTGTCCGAACGCCAGCCCCGCACCGGATCCGCTCCTCGGCCGCTGAGAGCTCAAGAAAGCTCCGCGAGAGATTGATGACCAGGCCCTTGATCTCTCCATCCAGCACCAGCATGTTGCTGCCGCCACCTAGGATCAGAACGGGGATCGCCTCATCCCGCGCCACCTTGAGCAGAGCCTTGAGATCGTCGAGGTCGGCCGGGTAGGCCATGACCTCGGCCGGGCCACCGATGCGGAAATAGGTGTGATGCGACAGCGGCTCCCCGATGAGCACCCTTCCTCGTATACAGCCCTGGAGCCTCTCCTTTAGGTCAAGTTGCCCCATCACCATCTCGTCGCTCTTCCGGATAGGGTAGAGGGTTTAGGAGAGCAACCCCCGGCCCCGTTTTCACTCTAGACCCTCTATCCTAGACCCTCTCCTGCAGACGGCGAACGATCTCCTCACAGGCCTTCCAGATGTCACCCGCGCCCATGGTGATGACCAGATCACCCGGGCGGGCCAGCTCCACGACCAGGTCCGGGACTTCCTCCTTGCGTGGGGTGTATAGGACTTTAGGTTTACTGCGACTCGCGACTCCCTCGGCGATCTGCCTGCCCGAGACACCCGCGATCGGCGCCTCCCCCGCCGGATAGATATCGGTGATGATGGTGTATTCTGCCAGGTCGAAGACCGGCAGGAACTCGGACAGGAGGGCCCGGGTCCTCGTATACCGATGCGGCTGGAAGACGGCGATCAGCCGCCGCTGAAAAGCATCTTTGGCCGCCCGCAGGGTGGCCTGGATCTCCGCTGGGTGGTGCGCGTAGTCATCGACCACCATAATGCCACGGGGCGTTCCCTTGACTTCGAAACGGCGGGACACGCCGGTGAACTCACCCAGTGCCGCACGGATCACCTCAAACCCGATATCGAGCTCGAGGCCTACTCCGATCGCTGCCAAGGCATTGGAGACGTTATGCAGGCCCGGAACCCCCAACTGCACCTCCCCCAGAGGGTGCCCTTTGAAGCGGACCTTGAAGACCGAGGCCAGCCCCTGCAATGAGACCCCCTCTGCCGTCAAGTCAGCCGGCGCGGTCAGCGCATACGAGAGAACTCGCTTCTGCACCCTGGGCAGCAACTCTCGGATATGTCCTTGATCGAGGCAAAGAACGGCCAAGCCGTAGAACGGAACTTTATTGATGAACTCGATGAATGCCTCTTGAATCTGCTGCAGGTCTCGGTAGTAATCCAGGTGCTCAGCATCGATGGTGGTCACGACCGCGATGGTGGGGGTGAGCTTGAGGAAGGAGCCGTCGCTCTCGTCGGCCTCCGCGACCATGAACTCCCCCCGCCCAAGCTTCGCATTGCTGCCCAGTGCATTCAGCTTGCCGCCGATGACCATGGTCGGGTCAAGGCCAGCCTTAGCCAGGACCGTGGCCACCATGGAGGTCGTTGTGGTCTTTCCATGGGTGCCGGCAACCGCGACCCCGTACTTCATCCGCATCAGCTCGGCCAGCATCTCGGCTCGTTGAATGACCGGGATCGAGTGAACTTTGGCCGCCAGGATCTCGGGATTCTCGGGCGACACCGCCGAGGAGCGGACCACGACATCGGCACCCTGCACGTGGGCCGGATCGTGCCCGATCCGGATGGCGACCCCGAGCTCCTGTAGGCGGAGGGTGTGCTCGGACACTTTCAGATCTGACCCGCTGACCCGATAGCCGAGGTTGTGGAGGACCTCGGCGATGCCGCTCATACCAACCCCACCGATGCCGACGAAATGGATGCGGCGGATCTTCTTAAACATGCTCTTCGCAGTTCCAGGTTCCGAGTTGCAGGTTCCACTTCACACTTCCGCCTTCAGGGTTGTCAACTCGGAACTTGGCACCTGGCACCTGGCACGCGGCTAGTACTACGAGATCGGCCAAGCGGGCCGCCGCATCGGGCCTCGCCAGGCTCTTCGCCCTACCCGCCATCGCGTGAAGGCCATCCCTGTCGCGGAGAAGCGCCTTCACGATTCCGGCCACTGCCTCTCCGTTCAACCCGCGATCCTGGACCATTCGCGCTCCGCCGGAAGCGACCAGGGCTTCGGCATTCCAGCGCTGATGATCGTTGGCGGCAAAGGGGAACGGAACGAGGATCGACGGTTTCCCCAAGGCGCAGAGCTCCGCCACAGTGGTGGCGCCTGCGCGGCAGAGGCAGAGATCGGCGGCGGCATAGGCCACCGCCATCTCCCAAAAGAACGGCTCCACTACCGCCCGATGGCCTCCCGTGATGTACCCCTGTCGGACCGGACCAAGGTCGCGTGGGCCGGTCGCGTGGAGGAACTGGACCTGTCCTCGCTCGGATTCAAGTAAGGGGAGCGCCTCCAGAACCGCCTGGTTAAGCCGGTGGGCCCCTTGGCTGCCGCCGAAGATCAGCACGGTGAGCCTATGCGGATCGAAGTCAAACCTGGCCATCGCCTCGGCCCTGTCCACGCCGAAGAGCTCTGTTCGAATAGGATTGCCGGTCACCCGCACCTTTCCCTTTGGGAAAAAGCCTGAGACCCCCTCGAAGGCAACAGCCACGTGATCGACGATCGTCCCCAGCCACCGGTTGGTGAGTCCGGGGAAGGCGTTCTGTTCATGGATGACCGTCGGGATCCCCGCAACTGCCCCTGCCAGCACGATGGACGCAGAGGCGTAGCCGCCAAATCCGACCACAACATCGGGGCGGAACCGTCGCAGGATTGACCGAGACCGGATGAGACTCGATGGGATCAGCTCGAGGCCTCGAAGACGCTGGGACAGGGCTTTGCCCTTCAGGCCAGAAGTCCTGATCTCCTCGAACTCCCAACCCCTCTTGGCAAGCAGAGAAGCCTCGACGCCCCCCTGGGCACCGACGAAAAGGATGGAGAGATCAGGGAGCCTGGACCGGAGTTCCTCGGCCAATGCAATGGCAGGGAAAAGGTGACCTCCTGTCCCGCCTCCCGCGATGATGGCCTTCACGAAGGTCGACCTCTCGCCACCTGATGGCGGGAAATGCTGAGAAGGATCCCGATGCACAGGAAGGTGGTGACGAGGGAGGAGCCGCCGAAGCTGACAAATGGCAGGGTCACACCAGTCGTGGGGAGCAGCCCAACGACCACCGCGATGTTGATGACGGCTTGTGAGACAAGAGTGAAGGTAATCCCCATCGCCGCATAGGTGCCAAATAGGTCTGGCGCACGGAGCGCGATCCGGGTCCCGCGCCACAGAAGGATGCCGAAGAGACAGATCATCAGGAGGGCGCCCACGAAGCCCATCTCCTCGCCGACAATGGCGAAGATGAACTCGGTATGGGATTCCGGCAGATAAAAGAGCTTCTGGATACTATCGCCGAGCCCGCGCCCCAGGATCCCTCCTGGCCCCAACGCATACAGAGACTGGTGGATCTGATAGGCCGCCTTGGAGGAGGCGTGAGCCGGATCCATCATGGTCAGCAATCGGGCTTTGGCGTATGGGTGGGCCTGGACGACCACGTAAGAAAGGGCCCCTGCCGCGGCAAGCGCGCTGCCAAGGTGGGTGAGTCTGACTCCGGCCATGAAACACAGCGACATGGCGGCGAGCATCAGCACAGCCCCTGTTCCAAGGTTGGGCTCCAGCACCACCAGACCAACGAAGAGCGAGGAGAGGACGAGGGGGGGGGCAAACCCCAGGAGGAAGCTTTCCACCCGATCGGCCTTCCTGGCGAAAAAGCTGGCCAGAATCAGAATCAGGGAGAGCTTGGCGAGCTCAGAGGGTTGAAAAGAGATCCCGAATAGGCGGAGCCACCGTCGTGCGCCGTTCACCTTGACTCCAACTGACGGGAGCAAGACCAGGAGCAAGAGCAGCAACGAGGCCAGGAATAACAGCGGAGCGTACCGCTGGAATGCCCGGTAGTCGCGGTACATGGCCCAGACCATCACTGCCACCCCAACCACCATCCAGAGAAGCTGCTTTTTCAAAAAGAGGAATGGGTCGCCATATTTCTCCTGGGCCTTGATGGCGCTGGAGCTGTACACCATCACGACACCGATTCCGACCAGGAGCAAGGAGACACTACACAGCACCCGATCGTAAGAGAGCCGCTTCACCGTCACGACGCGAGCCTCCGCACGGCCTCCTTGAAAATCCGTCCTCGATCTTCGAAGTCGGTGAACATGTCGAAGCTGGCGCAGGCCGGCGAGAGGAGGACCACCTCTCCAGGCGACGCGATGGCAGCGGCGCGCCGGACTGCTTCCTCGAGACTTGAAGTCTCCTCCATTGGGCAAGCGCCTTCGAGCTGAGACCGCAGCTTACCCGCAGCCTGGCCGATCAGGATCAGGCGCTTGACCCGCTCCCGGACAAGAGGCACCAGGGGGCTGAAGTCGCTCTGCTTGTCCTTGCCACCGGCAATGAGCACGAGGGGGACGGTGAAGCTCTCCAGGGAACGGACCACCGCCCCGACGTTCGTCCCTTTGGAGTCATTGATGTACCGAACGCCGCCGATCTCGGCGACACACTCTAAGCGGTGTTCCAATCCCTCGAATCGGACGAGGGCACTCCGGATCGCCTTCTGGGACGCGCCCACCAATGCGGCCGCCAGACTGGCGGCGAGGGCATTCTCCAGATTATGTACCCCTTGGATCTTCACCTCATTCCAGCGGCAAATCGTCTCTCGCCGCCCCGAAAGGGCGAGGATGAGCTGATCTTCGCTGAGGTAGGCACCTTCAGCGAGAGGTTGCCTTCGGCTGAACGCCACCTTCCGCGCGATGGCCTTCCGTGCCGCCTCGAGGACCAGGGGATCGTCTGCATTCACGACAGCGAAGTCCATTTGGTCTTGGTTCTCAAAGAGTCGAGCTTTAGCCTGGTAATAATCCTCGACCCGGTTATACCGGTCGAGATGATCCGGGGCGAGGTTCAGGAGCAGGCCCACCCGAGGCCTGAACTCCTTGATCGTCTCCAATTGAAAGCTGGACAGCTCCGCCACGACGATCTCGCCAGCCGGAAGGCTTGGCGCCACCTGGCAGAGGGGGGTGCCGATGTTACCGGCCACAACCGAGGGCAAGCCGGCCTCCTTGAGCATTGCGCCGAGGAGGGTGGTGGTCGTGCTCTTCCCATTGGTCCCGGTGACCCCGATGAAGGTGGCTTTACTGCAACGGTAAGCCAGCTCTACCTCGCCGATGAGCGGGATGCCAGCCGCCCGAACTTGCTGAAACAGCGGTTCACGGAGATCGATCCCTGGGCTTACCACAACAAGATCGGCGGCGAGCAAGGAATGTGGACGATGCCCGCCCAGTTCGAGGATGACCCCGTCCCGCCGCAGGCCTGACAGACCGGGCCCAAGCTCACATTCACCCCCCTGATCGGTCCCGATCACGAAGGCGCCCTGTTTGAGCAGCAGGCGACAGGCCGCCTCTCCGGATCGCGCCAGTCCTACGACAACCACCCGCTTCCCGCTCAGATCGATCATCGCAGGCTTCGAAGGTCCAAGTTCCGGGTTCCGAGTAAGTGGAACTCGTTAAGTGAAACCTGGCATTTGGAACTCGAAACCCGAAACCCGAAACCCGAAACTTCTCTCAACACTTTTACCTCAGTTTCAACGTGGTCAGCGAAAAGAGGGCAAGGATGAAGGAGATGATCCAGAATCTGACGATGATCTTTGGCTCCGCCATCCCGTTCAGTTCATAGTGATGATGGATTGGTGCCATCCGGAAGACACGCCTGCCGGTCGCCCGATACGAGAAGACCTGAAGAATCACCGAGATCGCCTCTGCCGCGAAGACCCCGCCCACGATCAGGAGGAGTAGCTCGTTCTTGACCAGGACGGCCAGGGTTGCCAGGGCGGCTCCGAGCGCCAGCGAGCCGGTATCGCCCATAAAGAGCTGCGCCGGGTAGGCGTTGTACCAGAGGAATCCCAGGCTCGCCCCGACAATCGCCCCTCCGAAGACCGTGAGTTCGGAACTTCCTCTCACGAAGACCACCTGCAGGTAGTGGGCAATGGCGGCATGCCCCGCAATGTATGCCAGGACCGTGTACGCGGCGGCGGCCATCAGGATCGGGCCGATGGCCAACCCGTCCAGTCCGTCGGTCAGGTTCACGGCATTCGAGCTGCCCACGATGACCAGCGCGACGAAGATGATGTAGCCCCACCCCAGATCGGGCATCCAGTTTTTGAAGAACGGGATAGCCACCTTGGTGGTAAAGGCATCCACCGGGTTGACGTAAAGGACTGCGCCGACCAGCAGGCTCGGAATCAGTTGCCAGACCAGCTTTGTCCTGACCGAGAGGCCCTTGCTGTTCTTGCCTGCCACCTTCAGGTAATCGTCGGCAAAGCCGAGCGCGCCCATCCAGGCTGCGCAGAACAGGACCAGCCAGACGAAGCGGTTGGTGAGATTTGCCCAGAGCAGCGTAGAAATGAAAACGGACGTGAGAATCAGGAGGCCACCCATCGTCGGCGTTCCAGCCTTCTTCAAATGGCTCTCGGGGCCGTCGTTCCTGATGCTCTGTCCGATCTGCAACTGACGCAACTTGCGGATCAGAATGGGCCCCAGAAGGAGGCTGATCAAGAGCGCGGTGATGATGGCACCAGCCGTGCGGAAGGTAACGTACCGGAAGACATTGAAAACACTGTACGTCTCACGTAACGGGAAGAGGAGATGGTATAACATCAGGAGTCGCGCCCCTTCTTAGTACAGAGGGTAGAGGGTCTAGGGTCTAGGGTATAGTTGAATGCAGATGACCCTCTAATCAGGAAGGCTTTCATTCTCGACCCTCCACCCTATCCCTTACCCTATACCCTTTACCCTGCCTTTTACTTCCCCGGCGTCACCAGATGCCGGCGATCCACCAACGCCTTGCCTTCTTTCGACTCGAATTGGGTTAACCTCTTCTCTTGATGGGCCTCAAACGCCAACTCCACCAGGCGGACGATAAGCTCCGTCGGCTTGACTCCGCTGGCCTCCCAGAGGGCAAATGAAAGAGACCCCGGCATGGTATTGATCTCATTCACATACGGCTTCATCGTAGTCGACTCGATGAGGAAATCAACCCGAGAGATCCCACGTGAATCGATCGCCTTGAAAGCCTCCGCCGCCAGGCGCCGCACCTCCTCAGACAATCTTTGGGGAATCCTGGCGGGGATGATACTTGGAGCGAGGTCTGCCCGTCCCGGCTTCTTGTCCTCTGGATACTTTTCATGATAGCTCACAATCTGACCCGAACTGATGAGCTCCTCACACTCTGACACCGTGAGCGTGTGGTTCCCCAACACACTGCACTGGACTTCGAGCCTGTGCTGAATAGCCCGCTCTACCAATACTCGCTGGCTGAACCGCATAGCCCGTCGCAAGGCGCCCAGGACCTCTTCCGATGCTTTGGCCATCCCGATGCCAATGCTCGAGCCCGCCACCGCCGGCTTCACCACGACCGGGTACCCAAGCAGACTCTCGACTGCCTTCACCGCTGCAGCCTCATCCTCCAACAGTTGGCGCCGGCTCATGGAAATCCCGTCCACGGTAGGAAGGCCAGCCCCACGGAACGCCAGCTTGGAGATGATCTTGTCCATTCCCACGGCCGAGGCAACCACGCCGGCGCCGATGTAGGGAAGGTCTGCAAGCTCGAACAGGCCCTGTATTGTGCCATCTTCCCCATGCGTCCCATGTATGACGGGGAAGGCGACATCGATCTTCGGGTAGAGCCGCTTGCGGAGCCAGCCCCTCCGCTCCTGGCGCGGCACAAGTGACTGAACTGACGGGTCGGGCGCCAGAAAGAGCGGCTCGACCCCCGTGGCGTGTGGGCCGCGGTCCAAGTTGGCCAGTTGCGGGACATACTTCTCCTTATTCAACCTCAATTTCTCCGCATCGATTTTGGCCCTCTCCGCCGGCCCCACCTGCGATCCGAGGTCCGCCAGTTTCCGTATCTCAGCGTCCACGGACAACAGGTCTCGAACAGCCTCTCCGGACAACCAAGTACCCTCTGCAGTGAGGAAGATGGGCAGCGTCTCAAATCGGTCCTGCAACTTCAGCAAAACCTCGTACACCTTGCTGGCAGTCATGACCGAGACTTCGCGTTCGACAGAGCGACTTCCGAAAATAAGGCCTACTCGCCTGACAGGGCTACTCATGACAGCTCCAGGTACGTATCAGGAAGGCGATTCTCATACAGAAGAATATCGCCTTGGCGAACGATCTCCTTCAGGCAGTCTGCCACCTCTCCGCTGTGTCGGGCCACCAGGATCCGGCTTTCGGAGAACCCGCCCTCGCGAAGTCCTTCGCGGAGCGGCAGCGTTTGCGTCGGCCCGACAAGGACCACGTAATCGCAGACCGCGGCGGCGGCTCGCCCCAAGCGGCGGTTCTCCTCCGCCTCGATCCGGCCCAACTCCACCAAGCCAGGCGTGATCAAGATCTTCGAGCCTCCCTCAAACTGGCCGAGGACCTCTAAGGCCATGTGCGCCCCGAGCGGATTGGCGTTCGCCACATCGATGAGCGTGACGACCCCGCCTTCTTCGCGGACCTCGAGGCGCTTGGGCGGTGGCGTGAGAGACTTCACCCCCTCCCGAATTTCCTCTAAGGGCACACCGCACTCCAAGGCCGCGGCCGTGGCAGCCAGTATGTTGGCGATGTTATAGCTCCCCAGTAGTCTCGTCTCGAACATGGCCGTGCCAGCCTCAGCCTGTACGTGGAAGGCCGAGCCCCTATCGGAGATCTTGACATTCTTTCCCCGCACGTCCAACGCCCTTTCGTCTTCACCGATCCCATACAGCAGAGTGCGCCTGCCTTCCCGTCGCGCACGATCCGCCAAGCGCAGGCAGCCCGGGTCGTCCGCATTTATGATGGCCGAGCCATCCGGCGGGAGGGAGGCGATCAGCTCATACTTTGCCTCGGCAATCCGCTCGAGGGTTCGGAACCGCTCGAGGTGCTGGACCCCGACGGCAGTGAGGATACCAAGCTTGGGCCGCAGGATTTCGCACACTTCCCGGATCTCTCCAGGGCCATAGGCCGCCACCTCCACAACGAAAAACTGGTGGTCGTCTCGGAGGTTCTCGCGAATGATCCGAGTAATGCCCATCGTGGTGTTGAGTCCATC
>JBGQIR010000022.1:0-14854 GCA_041498535.1 Methylomirabilis sp. (SeqCode) | reverse complement strand
CATAGAAGGGGGTGTGGTCGGACGGACCGAACCCGTCATCGCGAAGCGTCAGGTCGAGGCCGAGTCCCCTACTCGCTTCCTTCACGATCGATCGGAGACCCTCGCCGGAGCCGACGCCCTGAATGTACAAGCGATGGTCCTGCATCCGGCCAACGGAATCGAGATTGATCATGGCCACCGTCCGCTCGATCGGGACCACCGGGTGCTTCACATAGTAGTACGACCCGAGCAGACCGACCTCCTCTCCGGAGAAAGCGACGAAGACCAACGTCCGCCTGGCGCCGCCAGCCGCCACGAAGGCGCGCGCCAGCGCAATGAGCGCTGCACTGCCGGAGGCGTTGTCATCGGCGCCGGGGTGAATGGTATTGAAGGCAGCCGGCGCCAGCGAATTTTCGCCCCCGAGACCCAGGTGGTCGTAGTGGGCGCCGATCACGACGGCCTCCTCCTTCAGCACGGGGTCATGTCCGGGGAGGATTCCGACAACGTTGGCCGTTGTCCCCTGCCCACGCGCCAGGACAGCCTTTGCACTGATCCTCATCTCCGGAACTCGGAACGATTTCGGGGCCAGTCGCTCGTCGATCTCCCGTTGAAGCCGGGAAAGCGTCGTCCCCGACCGACTGAGGAGGAGGTCGGCTGCCAGGCGGTTGACGCTGAAGGCCAGGATCCCGCTGGTTGAGCTTGACGCGCCCATGAAGGAGAACAGGCGTTCCCCCTCATCCTGGTGATTGTTAGGATCGGTCACTAGCAGCATCGCAGTTGCCCCATGCTCCCTCGCGTTGATCACCTTGTAGCGATTGGTGGTGTAGTGAAAGGCTTCGGCCCTCCGAAAAGGGCCTGCCTGGTCCCGTTCCCTTGGCTCATGGGTGAAGGCCAGCACGGCCTTTCCTTTGACATCGATGCCGGCATAATCATCGTACCCAACTTCGGGAGCGGTGATCCCGTAGCCGACAAAGATGATCTCGGTCTCGACCTCCCCATTTTCGGAGAAGCTGAATGGGACGAAGTCGATCATCGGGCCAAAGGTCCGAGATTTTGGGTTCGGCCCAGGAATAGTCCCTATCAGACGGTTGCCTTTCCCCAGTCGAATTCCGGTGACCACTTCGAATGATTGGAAATAGCTGCCTTCCTCACCCCCGGGCCGCAGCCCCTCCTTTCGGAACTCGCCCGCGATCTGTTCGGCCGCCCTCGCCGCTCCTGCCGACCCCGCCGCCCGTCCATCCATCTCATCTGAGGCGAGCTTGGCTACTTCGCCGAGAAGATCCCAGGGGCGGATCGTCTCCTCACCCGGTAGCGGCCCCATCGCTTTTCCCATCGCGCACGCCGCGAGGAGGCTGAGTCCCAGTGCCAGAAAGACGACTCGAACCCGGCTCGAAGGGCAGCGCCTCGAGCCCGCCCGGTCCGGGACTGCATCCCTGCTCACCGCGCACTCACGCATCTCTGTGACTGTCCCTGTCATTGTCTCTGTCTCCCTTGCTATCCCTGGTGAAATCAAGTGTCAACGCGAAGGTCGGCGTTGACAGAGGTGCTCCGGGTCTCTATCCTCGTCCTCGTCCCGGCAAGGTAACCGTCGCTGGAGGAGAAATGAAACTCATCGAACGGGTCATCGGCAAGCGGGTGGTCTACTACGGAGGCTACCTTTCGACAGAACAACATACGGTTGTCCTCCCCGACGGCCGACAGGCAATCCGGGACATCGTTCGTCCCCCGAACGCCGTCGCGATCGTCCCGATCGACGATGCCGGACGGATCTACCTGGTTCGGCAATACCGGCCAGCGATCCGGAGGGCCATCTACGAGATCCCGGCCGGGATCATCGACCATGGTGAACGACCGACCACCACCGCTCGCCGGGAGTGCGAGGAGGAGATAGGGTTTCGCCCCCGGCGGCTGTTCAAGCTCTGCACCTTCTATTCCGCCGTCGGCTTCTCCACCGGCTCGATTCAGCTCTTTCTGGCTCTGGGGCTCGTGGCCGGCCGGGGCGGCCACCGCGACACCACAGAATTCCTTCAGATCCATGCGATCCCGTTCGAGCGGGCCCACCGCTGGGTGTTGGAAAACAGGATCGTGGACGCTAAGAGTATCATCGGAATTCTGTGGGCCGAGCAACGGCTCGCTCTACCGCGGACAGGCGATCGGCGACGGGTTTGCGACCGGACCTAGCGGCCGAGAAACTCCAGGATGGCCTGATTGGTCTCGCCGGGATGTTCCCACATCGTCATGTGACCGCTCTGTTTGATCACGAGCAGCTCGGAGTCCTTGATCGACGCTTGAAGTCCTTTGCCGACCGCCACAGGAAACACCTCGTCTTGGTCGCCCCAGACGATCAACGTCGGCTTGGCCAGGGTGCGCAGGGCGCCTGCGTAGCGCTTGAGCTCCTCGGCGTGACGGGCAGTTGAGGTCATGACCCTCGCGGTACCCGCAATGCGCCCGATCTGGTATTGCCGCTCCACCACCTCGTCGCTGATCAACCGATCGTCGTAGACCATCTCCATCAGCGTCGCCCGGAGCATGCCGCGCGTATGCAGGGCGACAGCCAGGTAAGGCAGGAGCGGGACGTTGCGGATCGCGAGGAACCAGCGGAAGGAGGGATTTCTTACCTCGGTGACCACGTCGGGTGGGGTGCTATCGATCAGGACCAGCTTATCGACCCGCTCGGGATAGGTCACGGCAAACGCCCAGGCAATGCCCCCGCCCATCGAGGTGCCGATCAGGCTTGCCCGCCTGAGGCCGAGTTGGTCCATGAACTGCTTGATCGATTCAATGAAAAGGGCCGGCGTGTATTCGGCCTTGGGCCGATCTGAATAGCCGTACCCGATGAGGTCGGGGATGTACAGGCGATACCTCTTTGACAGCGCCGCCATCTGCTTTTCCCACACCCATATCTCCCCGCCAAAGCCGTGGAGCAGGAGGACCGGTGCCCCCTCGCCTGTCACTGCATAGAAGATCGTCCCTTCTCGGATCCCTGCTGTCTTGAGCTCGAGGCCCGGGTCCCACTCAAAGACGACTGGCCGGACGAGCGAGTGTCTGCACCCCAGCACCAGGGCAGCCAGGACGAAGCAGAGGGTCACACGTCTGCTGCGCACGACCAAGCGTCTATCGGACACGCTGCAGCCGCATCGCCTCGGCTCTTGCCGCCTCCGCCTCGGGCACCATTCCCCGCTGGACATACAACCGGGAGAGCTCTGTGTGGTACAGCGCCTCCTCTGGATTCAGCTCAATGGCTTTCCTGATTGCCGCGATCGCCTCGTCCAGATTTCCCTTCTTGTTATAGCAATTGGCCAGAGCAAAGTAGGCGTCTGCGTAGGTCGGATCGAGCTGCAGCGCCTCGTGAAAGGCCGCGATCGCGTCGTCCAAGTTCCCTTTTCCGTAGGCCCCCAGGCCCTTTCCGAAGAGCTCCTCCCTGGTGGACATGCTCTCTTCACCCTCCGCAATAGTGTCATCGGTCACTGGGTCAACCTGGCTCGCAAGATTCCCATCAAGATAGGGACAGCATGCGCCAGGCTACCGGATGGCTGCCAGGGGTTGCCGCCGCAGGGCATCGGTGATCCGGATCCGATGCAGCGGCACCAGCAATTGTGGCAAAGCCGCAGGCTCGAAGTAGGCCAGCTCCAAAGTCTCTGGACAGGTCCGTAGCTGCCCGCTGACAATGCGACACTCAAAGCAGGTATTGATGAAATGGACAACACGGCCATCGGGGTACCGGACAACCTGGAGCTTGGGGTCCGAATAGACGCCGACGAGCTTCACCACCTCGACGAGGAGGCCGGTCTCCTCCTCCACCTCCCTCCGGATGGCGTCAGTCACCGACTCGCCGATCTCCACGGAGCCGCCGGGCAGCCCCCACTGGCCATTGTCGGATCGTCGCTGCAGCAACACTTCGTATCGCTCGTTCAGGATCACCGCCGAGACCGATGGCCGGATCTGCTGCGCCTTACTCACGTCGGGTTCGATCAGCATGTGGTCCGTCTCCAGTGGGATGAACAAAAAGGGACTTGCGCAGCCCGAGAAAGGGTATTACCATGAATCGCTCAGACTGTCCATTCCTCTTCAATGTGGACCATTACCAGACGATGTCCCTGACGATACGATTTGTTCTTATCCGTTCGATCATATTGGCGCTGCTGGTCGGCTCTCAGCTCTATCTCTTCTTAAAAGGAGATCGGGCGTTGCGGCGATCCCGCCTGAACCAGCAGCGGAAGCAACAGCTCCGCATCGCCCTCGCCGGATTCTTCGTCTCGATTCTTGGTGTCTATCTCTTCCTTCTGTTCCGGGCGGCCCCGCTGAAGCATCTTTCTCCGCTGATCCGGTATGGGCTGATTTATCCTACCGCGATCTGGAGCTTCGGATCGGTCTTCTCATTCCTCTTCCTGCTCTCGACCGACCTGCTCGGCCGGTGCACCCGACTGATCCGCTCCAGGGTGAGCAGGACAACTCAGCGCTCTGCGCCAGCATTCGACTCCTCGCGCAGGCGGTTCATGCAGGCGGGCCTGAGGGCGCTGGCCGCCACGCCCGTCATGGTATCGGGCTACGGCGCGTTGTACGAAAGCAACGGGTGTCGGATCGAGGAGGTACGCCTGTCCCTCGACGCCTCCCGCCGCTTCGACCCTCCTCTCAAGGTAGTCCAGGTCTCCGACATCCACTCCGGTCTCTTCATGACTCCCGCCCAGATGCGTCACTGTGCCGAGACGGTCCAGCAACTGCAGCCCGACTTGTTCGTATTGACGGGAGACTTCATCTCCAACTCGGTGGCCTACCTGTCCCCCTGCGTCAAGGAGATGGCGCGGGTGCAGGCCCGGTACGGCAGTTTCGCCGTCCTTGGAAACCACGAGCACTGGTACGCCAAGCCTGAAGAGGTCTTCGCCATCTTCGAGGGCGGAGGGATCCCGGTCCTGCAGAATGTCCATCGGGTCTTGGAGACCGACCGGGGCCCAGTGGCGCTGGTAGGCATCGACGATCTCCGCTTCGGGCTGCCCGATCTCGAGCAAGCGCTCGAGGGCCTCGACCCGAAGCTTCCGAGGATCCTTCTGTCTCATCGCCCTGAGGTCTTCCCACAGGCTGCCGCTCACAAGATCGCCCTCACCTTGTCCGGACATTACCATGGCGGGCAGATCAAGGTGAGCCTCCTCGGTGTCGATTTCAGCCTTGCCCACCTGTTGAGTCCTTACCCTGAGGGCCTGTATCGCCTCGGGAGTTGCCACCTGTACGTCAATCGCGGCCTCGGGACTACCGGGACCCCCGTTCGGCTCAACGCCCCTCCGGAGATCACCCTCTTCCACCTGTCCTAGTTCCGGTCCAGTCAACTTCACCTAGCGGCGTTGCCGGCCCCCGGTGCACTCCCCGACGTACCCATGGACATTTGGAGGTGCCTTGGCAGCCGATCAGCGCCGCTGAGCCAGGAACAGACGATGATACGCGGCCAAGTCTGCCCGAGAGATCTCCGGCCAGGCGACCATCTCGCGGTACAAGCCCCCGGGATCGGTTGTCATCCTTTCACAGCCACGCCGGCTTCCTTCGGTGACGGCCAGTACCTGCCGATGGATGAGAGGCACCAACAGGTTGGCCGCTGCCTGCGCCACCACACCCGGAAGCGACGGGGGCGGTAAAAGGTAAAATGCCAAGCGGCTCACCACAAGGGGATCTGGCGACGCCCTCGTCTGCCGGTACTCCAAGACGATCTCGATCAGTGCGGAGAACTGTCGAGTTGCCGTTAGCGGGATGGCGATCTCAGAGCGGTAGATTCGCTTCCCAGGCTGTACCGTTAGGATGTCGGCGTCCCCTTCGAGCCCCCAGTGCCGGTCGATGACCCGGATGCGGCGAGCGGTGGGTTGGGTGACGCTGTAATCTCTTAGCGGGGGGTAAAGACGACCGAACAGGGCAGCGGCAAATCCCGGATGGCTCAGGAGGAACTCATAGGCCAATTCGGTCGCCCGGCATTGCAGCCCCGGGACCTCGCGGACCAGGAGACGCTCCTCGGCAGAGACAGGCGACATCCAGCAATGAAATAGAGCCAATGCGGCGACTGTGATGACGAAAGCGCGATGCATCATCCGCTGGCATGAGACCTGATCACGTTGTGAGATCGCTGCCAAGGCAAACATGGCGGCAAACCCCTTGCGCCGCAACTTGTACCGTTCCAACTATTTCTGGCGGCTTTGCCGTTCCGCATAGTCGCGCCCATCGCCACAAGAGACGCCGCTCAAATTCGGCCCATTAGGTTGGAACGGCACTTGTTCGGCACCAATGCATCATTTGGCGAGGATCATCTTGAGCGAGATGAGAAGCAAGGCTATCCCAAAGACCTTTTCCAGAACTGGGTTGGACAGCCCGGTCGCAAGCTTGGCACCCAGAAATCCACCCAAGAAGAAACCGATGCCTCTAAGACCTGCTATTCTCAGCTCCACATACCCTTGCTTGTAGTACATCCAGGCGGCCAGCAACCCGATGAGCGGCACGAGCAACGCCAGTGTCGAGCCCGCCCAAATCATTTTACTTCGCCCTCACCAGAGAAGGCAAGGGGTTTTCCGGTTCCTCATTCTGGTCACGCAACGACTCTGCGGTGGCGCCTGGAGTGGCATCTGGATTGACTGAGAGGGAGTTTCGAACCGGTCGGAGCGCCCGACTCCGATAAGCCTCGTATGGCGAGGACGGCAAGAATCCTGGATGCCCTCTGACGAAATACTCAACCGGACAATCGCTTGACACGATGACGCAATGTGTTAGTATCAGCGAAAAGGAGGGTGGTTGTGCCGACAGAACCGATCCTCATAAAGCGCTACGAAAACCGCAAGCTCTATGACAGCAGCCGAAGTGCATACATTACGCTCGAGGAGATCGCCGCCTTGATCAGGGAGGGGAATGAGGTCAGGGTCGTCGATGCCAAGACGAATGAAGACCTCACGAAGAGCACTCTGGCCCTGATCGTTATGGAGGGTGAGCGCCAAAAGAAGAACCTGCTCCCCTTGAGCTTTATGTACCAGCTCATCAAATACGGTGAATCGATCCAGGGTGTCTTCCAAGAATACTTGTCCAGCGGGTTCGAGACGTTCATCGCCAGCCAACAGGAGGCCCAAAAGCGATTGAGGGAGTGGGCCGAAGCACACAAGGGCGAGGTCTCCAGAACAGTACCGCCCAAGACAGCATCAGACCGTGAGGCGTCGCTAAAAGAGGAGGTGGATCAACTAAAACGGAAGCTCGACGAACTCGAACGTCGGCTGAAAAGCGAAAAAGAAAAAGAAGAAAAAGACTAGGTTCCTATCGAGGTGCTGGCTTTCCGCAGTAATAGACTATGTTTCTTTGTCGGCTCGATGATTCAGTCTGTCGGCTTTACTCATACCTAAGCCCCACCTGGAGCTATCACCAACGTCACGAAGTACAAAGGGCCCGCGCATCACGGGGACGCGCGGGCCCTGCCGTCGGTGAGGGAGGGGTTAGTTCTTCCTCGCCGCGGACTCCACGATGCCCTGCAGCTTGTTGACGAAGGCGACGTAGTGCGCCCGGGTCTCCTGGCTGCTCTTCTCCAGGCGCGACCAGACCTCGTTGACCAGGGTGACGTAGCCCTTCAGCGCCTCGGCGCCCACCTCCAGCGCCTTCCGGGACCCCTCGACGTACGCGGAGATGACCTTCTGAGTCGCCGCGACCGGATCCTTCGGAAGCTCGTTGAACAGGGCGACCTGCTCCTTCAACAGCTCATTCGCGGTGCTGGTCGCCTCGGCCAGGCGGCCGCGCAGCTCCTCCGCGTACTTCAAGCTGTCCTTGGCACTTGCCGCCCCCAGCTCGAAGGTGCTCTCCAGCCACTGCTTCCCTTGGGCCTGGGACGCCGCGAACCCTTCGAGCGCTATCGCGACGCTGTCGGACCACAACTGCTGAATGGGTGCCCCGATCGCCTGTACCTGCGTTGTCTGTGTCATGATCTCTTCCTCCTGCGCATTGGCCCGAGCGTTTCAAGTCCTCACGACCCATTCGGAGGACCCCTCGGGTCTTCTTCTGCTCCCAATATAACGCATCGCGTTACTCTTGTCAAGTCTTTTTTATGCAGTGCGTTAACTTCTGGAAAAGGCTAGGTGGCACCGCCCGGCGGCTGCCCCAGGCCCGGCGGGCTCTCGAGCCTAAGGAGCTTGGGGCTTGAGGGAGTCCTTTCCCCTGACGAAATCCGATGGCGTATGAGACCGGAAGAAAATTGCCTTGACGGCACCTTACCGGATAGACTATTCTCGAAATGCTTCCTGGCACATCCTCCTGCTGCAGCATTCAGCGGACCCGTCTAGACGAAGGGCGGGATTCTGCGATTCGGCCGCTACGCTCAAACCCCGTGGACCCTATCGATGAGGCGCCCCTGCGGGGAAACCCTGTGTCAGCAGAGAGGATAACCTACAGAGTGGGAGGATTATCTCAAGCCCCCCTCCCGTTTACCCTAATCCTGACTTTTCATGAGGAGAGACCGTGACCAGGTGGAATCTTCCGGAGGCCGGCGAACTCACGAAGACGTTGCAGGAAGAGGCGATCAAGAATGTCCAGCGGTTTTCAAGGGGAATGGATCTCATTTATAATCCCAAGGAGCCGCAACTCGGGAGGACGCCCAAGGAGTTGATTCATAAGAAGAACAAGTCAGCGCTGTACCGCTACGGTCATGGCTCCGACCGTCGCCACGCGGTCCCGATCTTGATGGTCCCCAATCTTGGCATAAGCCGTCCGTATATCTTTGATCTTTACCCTGGCAGCAGCTTCATCGAGTACATAGTTCAGCAGGGATTTGACTTCTACCTGTTGGACTGGGGGGTGTTCGGGGAGGAAGACAATGGTCTCACCTTCGACGAATGTGTCACCAAGATCCTGCCGGTGATGGCTCGAAAGGTGCTGAGGACTTCACATGCCCGACAGTTGACCCTGCTGGGCTACTGCATGGGGTCGCCGCTCGGCGTCTGTTATGCGGCCCTCCATCCGGAACAGGTGAAAAACTTCGTCAACATGGCCGGCCCGATTGACTTCAAGCAGGCCGGGCTGTTCACCACCTGGCTTGATAAGCGGTTCTTCGATATCGACAAGCTGGTGGATACATTCGGGGGTATGCCGGCTGATATGGTTCGCGTCGGTTTCAAGTTCCTGAAACCGACTATGGACCTCAGTACCTTTACCAATCTCTGGTGGCATTTGTGGGATGAGAAGTACGTGGAAGGGTTCGTGGCCCTCAACAAGTGGGCGAATGAGTACACCCCCTTCCCCGGCGAATTCTTTCGGCAGTGGGTAAAGGAGTTCTATCAGGAGAACAAACTTGTCAAGAATGAGCTGATCCTTGGGGGCCGGCGAGTCGAGCTTTCTCGCATTCGTTGTCCGGTGCTGGTTGTAGGAGCCAAGCAGGATTACATCGTCCCCCCTGAGTGTGCCAGGGCTCTGATCGACGCGGTGGAGAGCACCGACAAGGAATACATCGAATTGCCGGGCGGTCACATCTCCCTGATCGCCGGGCGGGGAGCCAAGCGCAACGTCTGGCCCAAGGTGAGCTTCTGGATCGCCCAGCGATCCCAGCAAGGCTAAGGCAGTTTCGTCCCCCAGCGCCGTCCCCTGTCGAAGCGCCGAAGAGGGAGGAGAACCCAATGAGCGACGGGCAGATGAACCAAGAACTCTTATCGATGTGGAAGCGCTCCATGGATCAGGGGATCGAGGTCTGGCAAAAGCTGATCGGCCAGCCCCAGACAGCCGACATCTCGCAGTTCGTTAGACCGTTGTGGGGCCAGAGCATGGACCTCTGGACCCAAATCCTTCAGCAGGGTGCAGGCAGTCCAGACGCAATTGTCCAGTGGAAAAAGTTCCTGGACGACTCGATCGAGGCATGGTCGAAGGTCCTTGGACAAGCGATGGAGACCGAGGGGTTCGCCCGCGCCATGGGACAATTTATGGACCAATACTTGAACACGGTTGGTCCCATTCGGAAGAGCCTGCAGTCCTCCAACGAGGAGTTTCTGAAGACGATGAACCTGCCATCGCGCAAGCAGGTAACAGACCTGGCTTCTCACCTGGTCTCCTTGGAGGATCGGTTGGAAGCCCTCGAGGAGCGGATCGAGGATCTCGTCGATGGCATTTCCTTGCTCGAGGCACTTGTGAAGCGTGGCGCGAGCGCCTAAGACCGCCCCTCTTGCCCGAGGAACGGCACTGGCTAGAACATGCAGGTGGCCCTCGCGATTTTCCGGGTAGGTGAGGCCGTTTCCGCTGGCCACCGGAGTGCACGTTGACTTCGTACCAAGCCCCTCGTGCATCGGTCGTTTCGCAGGGGACGGCATTATTCACAAAAGGAGGATGGGGATGGAACGCTCGGGGCAGGATCTCATTGACTTCGCCAAGCAGGCTTTCCAGGCCACGCTGGATGCCGCCTCCAAAGTCCAGCAGCAGACACACAAGTTGATGGAGGAAATGATCCGACAGGGGGGGGCAGCTCAGGGGGAGGGGAAGCGCCTCATCGCAGACTGGGTCGAGCAGTCCAAGCGACACATGGAGGAGTTTCAGAGGGTGGCGGCAGAGGGGTATCGAAAATGGGAAGGAGAGGTCACCAAGCGTCTCTCAACCGTCGCGCCTGCCGCCAAGCAGGAGGTTCAAGAACTCCGGCAGCGTGTTGATGAGCTCACCAAAAGGATCGAAGCCCTCGAGCACCGCTAGGTCTGACCGAGTACGCCCCGAACGATTTCGGCACGCAGCCGGTAAAGACCGTGTCCGGCCAAGCAAGGAACTGGCTGGCTGCCTTCAGCCGGTAGCCGACCTCGTATGGGGGCACTTCCCTTCGATCGCCCGCAGGTAGGGTCGTCGTTAGGCGAAGTAACTGAACCGGGTCTAGGTGTACAATCCCCCATTGACGTTCAGCTCATGCCCTGTGATGTAGTCGCCGTCTGAGGAGACGAGGAACACGACAGCCCCGGCGACTTCCTCTGACCTCCCGAAGCGTCCCAGTGGGATCTGCGCGATGATCCGCTCCTTGACCTTCTCTGGCATGCTATCGACCATCTCGGTTTCGGTGAAGCCTGGCGCCACGGCGTTGACGGTGATCCCCTTCCGCGCCAGCTCCTTGGCCAAAGTTTTCGTCATGCCCATGACCCCCGCTTTCGAGGCGGCGTAGTTGGCCTGACCAAAATTCCCGATCTCGCCTATCACCGAGGTGATGTTGACGACACGGCCCCAGCGCTTCTCGAGCATCCCGTCGAGAAAAACCTTCGTGCAGTTAAAGACACCGTCCAAGTTGATGGAGAGAACCTTACGCCAAACCTCACGGGTCATCTTCAGGAAGCTCTTGTCGCTGACGACCCCGGCATTGTTGACAAGGATATCCACCACGCCCAGGTTAGCCGTCACCTCATCCTTCATCCTGAGGGCGTCCGCGTAGGAGCTGACGTCAGCCTTGCAAATGAATGCGGTGCTGCCTATCTTCTGGATCAGTGTCGCCGCCTCGCTAGCCGCCTCTTCATTTGATTGGTAATTGATTGCGATCTTGGCCCCTTCGTACGCCAACGCCAGCGAGATCGCCCTGCCAATCCCCCGCGAGCCTCCGGTGACCAACGCGATCCGCCCCTTCAGTTTCATTGCCATCCCCCCCTACCTGGGACTCGCCCTTCCCTTAGGAAGCGCAGAACCCAGTTGTCAGCACCGCCCGTATCGGTGCCTCTGACCTCTCGGCACGAGACACAACGCCTCAGTCGGTCGGGATCCCTGGCTCCGAGCCAAGATTCCACCTGCCGCGCATTCTATCATACCCCACGGCTCTCAAATATCTTCTTTGCGGCTCGAAATATCTGGTGGGACTCTGCAGCGCGGACTCCTCAGCCCATCTGTCCGCGGGGAAGAGCGACCAATACGGTAAACTTCGTCACGAATGGCACGTCGGATTGTTGACGAGGACCGACGGGGTCTGGGTCTGCCCTACTGCGGAGTAGGTCACTCACGATTCGCTCTGTGTCATCGTAGAGCATCGAATAGCCATCGTTCAGGCCACAAAGTGGCACCGACCGATGTGACCAAAGGCGCGGGCCCATCGTATCTTAGATCAGAGTATGGCGCACAGTTCGGTTGACTCTTCAGGGGCGAAAGCGGCCCTGCGACATGGAGGAAGATCAATGAGGCGATGGTTGAAGACCGGTGTACTGACGGCAGTGGCGCTCCTCGTCTGGGTGATGGTTGCGGTTCCCGTCTTTGCGGGGTCGGGTGTTACGGCGGGCGCGAGGCCGGCGCCTGGCGGTGAGACGGCGAGGTCGGTCCCACGTGAGAGCGCACAGTCCGCTCCATCCTCTTTCCAGGAGGTCACCGCTTCGTTTACGGCAACTCCCACGACGGGAGGTCTTGGGGATGCGCTAGAGGCATCGCGCACGACCTTCTCGACATCGGAGGCGATCGAGTTCAATGGGGTCCTCTTCGAGTCCGGACTGGCGGGGACCAGCGCGAACCTCCAGCTGTATCTCTTTGACCAGACTGGAAAACTGGTGACCGCGACATTCTTTGTCGACGGGATCCTCGCCCCTGATGACCGGACCGGGTTTTTCATCCAACTGAGCCCTGGATCTGTGCCGGCGGGGCGGCTTAAGTGGGTTATGGCGATGTTCGACGCATTCGGGAACCTGTTCGTGACTCCATTCCAGGCCCTCAACGTCCAGTAAAGGTAACGGTGGGCTGTGCCCGGCTCATGTCGAAGCCGGGAGTTGGGCCGGACAGTGCTTGATCAAATCGGGAAGACTGGGGGCGGAGATTTGGTTCATGAGTCGAAGTCACGAAAGTTGGTAATCCGCCAGGAGCCACCAACTTTTCCCACCGAGACCAGCGATCGTTTTTTCAGGGTTGGAACTCCCTGTCCCTTCACCGCCAGATCATAGATAAAGAATAGGTGGTCTCACTCCCCACGCTTTTCCAGCAGGCGATAGGTCACGTCCCGATGCCTGGTCCCTTCTGAGGTACTCGCCCCTTGAAGCAGCGCCTGTTCCTGCTCGATCTTCCTCGTGGCCAGCCCGTCGGTAAATTGCTTTGCCCGCGACAAATCGACCTTTACGTAGTAGTGATCCACAAAACGTGAGGCGGTCGAATCGGCATCTGAGGTATCGCGGCACGAGGGGAAGAACAGGGTTACTCCCAAGAGGAGAAGGGTTAGGGACTTGAGGTCGCGTTTGGAAGGGTTGCCTCGCTTCAGATAGGCCTCAGGAAGCTCAAGGAACCGCTCGAAGGTCACCCCTTGTTCTCGAATTCCCTGCTCGATGAAGAGTTCTGCGTAGTAATCGAGGACCTCATCCGGGATCCGCTCCATCCTTCTCCCGCCATCAGAGGTTGGGCGCGTCGATCTTCACCTTGGCCCGCGCCCGCATCTGTCGAACCCAGTCGGTATACACCTGCTCCCGTTTCCTTTTCAAGATCCCAGTGCTGAATTGAATTTTCTCGCGTTCGAACTCCGCGCGCTCCGGATCGTTTCGATCGCTGACTCGAAGGAGGTAGCTAGCCTTCGTTCCCTGGACGACCGAGCTGATCTCGCCCTTCTCCATCGCCAATGCGGCTTCTTTAAAGGTGTCCTGATCCGGTATCGCCTTCACCTCTTGGTTCCATGAGAAGAACCCGGTAGAAAGGGGCTTGAGCCCGGACGCCTTGACGATCTCCTCCCAGGGTTTGCCTTCCTTGACGAGTCCGGCTAGCCGCTGGATAGCAGCCTGCTGAGCCTTCGGATCTGAGAACAACAGGTACTCCACTTTCACGGAACCCCGGCCGGAACGGAAGGCCTCCCATACTTCATCCGGAAGGAGATTCACCCCGCCCTTTACCCACTCTTCAACCTTGCGAAGCAAGAGATCCTCACGGAGACTCTCCTCGAACTTCTCCGGGCTCAGGCGGGCCGATTCCAAGGTTCGCAGATACCGCTCGCGGCTGAAGCCGGTCTTGTCGCTGAATGCTGGAACTCTTGTGATCTCGGCGGCCAGTTCATCAGGAGTGATGACAATACCCAGTCGCTTTGCCTCGTGAAGAAATAGGTGGCGTGAGATAAGCCCCTCCACGACCTGCCTTTTCAGGTTGACCCGTTCCAGGATCTTCTCGTCAAACTTGTCTCCCAGCGCCCCCTGATACTGCCTATACGCTTGCTGGTAGGCCTGCTGATACTCCGCGTACGGCACCTTCTCCCCCTCCACGGTCGCAACAGCCCCTAGCCCAGCGCGGCCCGACGATGTGGAGCGGAATCCATAGACGAGGAAGGTGGTCCCGATGAAGGCAAAGACCACCAGCCACAGGGTCACGCTTAACGCCTTTGCGTGCCCTCGCATCCGCCTTAGCACGTTGACCTCCACGGGGTTGCTGGCATCGAATGTGCATAATAGCCGATCGGTGGACCACGCGCAACTCCTTTTTCGACCCCGACTTGGCTCCTCAGAAAATTCTTGTATTCCGCAGTCGTGTATGCTACAAGGAAATCCCTGAACGGGTCTCCCTTTTCTCGCAGTCGGCGTCGAAAATCAGAATTCAGAATAAGGAGTTATCTATGATCTTCGACTGGTTTTTTGGGATGTTCTCAAACGACTTGGCCATCGACCTCGGAACGGCCAATACCGTCATTTACGTGAAAGGCAAAGGGATCGTCCTCAGCGAACCCTCGGTGGTGGCGATCAAGAAGGGGACCAACATGGTCCTCCGGGTGGGACGCGACGCCAAAGAGATGCTTGGGCGGACCCCTGGCAGCATCGTCGCCATTCGCCCTCTGAAGGATGGTGTCATCGCCGACTTCGATATTACCGAGCGGATGATCAAGCATTTCATCGTCAAGATTCACAAACGGAAGACCCTGGTCCGCCCCAGGATCGTGATCGGCGTCCCATCCGGCATAACCCAGGTCGAGAAACGCGCCATCCGGGAT
>JBGQIR010000021.1:0-15362 GCA_041498535.1 Methylomirabilis sp. (SeqCode) | reverse complement strand
GATTTCGTTCTTGAGGCGCTTCACCCGCGTCGCGTGGTTGTCTTACACTACCAGACACCCTACGGACGGGCGCTCGCGGAGACCTTCCAGCGGCGAATTGCGCGCCAAGAGCGCGGTCTCATTCTCGCTACCCTGGCCCTCGCGCCGGGCGGGAAAGATCTGGTCTCGGTGATCGAAGCGATCAAGGCCAAGGAACCGGATCTCGTGTATTTCGGCGGGATCTATCGCGAGGGCGGGCTTGTCGTCAGACAGCTTAGAGAGCAGGGTGTGAAAGCCACACTGATAAGCGGCGATGGAGTGATCGGGACGGAATTCGTTAACCTTGCCGGGGAGGCCGCAGCCGCCGGGACGTACTTAACCTTTGCCCCGAATCCCCTGCTCATGCCGTCGGCCGATGCCGCAATCAAGCGCTTTCAAGATCGGTACGGCGCCATCGGTCCATACACGCTCTACGCGTACGATGCAGCCGGTGCCCTCTTCACCGCTATTGCCAGGGCCAAGCCAAAGTCCTCGTCACCCTCCAATCTGCGTCGAGTCTCCCGAACGTTGCATCGGATGACCTACAAGGGTGCCCTCGGCCAGCTCCGTTGGGATCAAAAGGGGGATCTGATCAACCCGCCGTACGTCATCTATCAGGCCAAGAAGGGGGGCAGTTTTCAAGGATGGTTCGAGCAGATTACCGGCCGCCCGCGCCAGCGCTGAAGCTCTCCATTGAGCCCGACCGCCCCTCACCACGAGCGATCGCGAGGGCCGCCTCGGTGCTCCGCAAGGGCGGCCTCGTAGCGTTCCCGACCGATACCCTCTATGCCCTGGGAGCCGATGCCTCGAATGCCTTCGCGGTCCAGCGAGTGTTTGCCGCAAAGGGTCGTGGCCAAGCCAATCCCATCCCGCTGCTGGTGGCCGATCTGGCGATGGCAACTCAAGTGATCGGGGATCTCCCCGAGCCGGCCGTGCGGCTGGCAGAGCGCTACTGGCCTGGCCCGCTTACCCTCTTGCTGCCCGCCCCTCGTGGGATATGCAGCTTGTTGACCGCTGGCACCGGTCGGATCGGTCTCAGAGTTCCTGACTCGCCGGTCGCTCAGGCCCTGATCCTGCGGTTCGGCGGCCCGGTGACCGGGACCAGCGCCAATCGCTCAGGGGACGAAGATCCCCGGAACGCGGAAGAGGTGGTACGGCAACTGGGGGGTCGCATAGATCTGATCCTGGATGGTGGTCCTGTCCTGGTCGGCAGTCCGTCAACCGTCGTGGACGTAAGCGTCAGCCCGCCTGTTATTGTGAGGCAGGGCGCGGTCCAGGAAGAGGAGATGTTCCGGCTGCTTGCGCTCCCATCGCCCTCAAGGAAAGCCAAGCATCGGGGTGGAGAAATCCCGAAACCTTTTGGAAAACCTAGGAAAATATGATATTTTAGTACAAATGTCTTCAAGCATGTCAGCAGGGATGAGTGCAGAACTGATGGACATCGAAGCGATCATCGAACGTGTCCGCATGAGGAATCCTGAGGCGGATCTGACCCTCCTTACGCGCGCCTACGACTTTGCGGCCAGGGTGCATAAAGGCCAGGAGCGTGTCTCAGGAGAGCCGTATCTCTCGCATCCCCTCGCGGTCGCCGAGATTCTCCTCGACCTCAAAATGGACGTGGAGAGCATCGCCGCCGGCCTCCTTCACGACGTCGTGGAGGATACCCACGCGTCCCTGGAAGAGGTCAAACAGGCCTTCGGGAACGAGGTCGGGGATCTCGTGGACGGTCTGACCAAAATCAGCAAGATCCCCTTCGGTAGCCGCGTGGAACATCAGGCTGAGAGCCTACGGAAGATGGTTCTGGCGATGTCGAAGGACATCCGCGTCATTCTGATCAAGCTGGCCGATCGGCTCCACAACATGCGGACACTTGAGCCGCTTCGGGAGGAGAAGCGCCGGCTCATTGCCACGGAGACTCTCGACATCTATGCGCCCATTGCTCACCGCCTCGGCATCTACTGGATGAAAGCCGAATTGGAAGACCTGGCGCTCCGTCATCTTGAGCCTGAGATCTACCACGATCTGGCGGCCAGGGTCGCCAAGAAGCGGCGGGAGCGCGAGAAGGACATCAACGAGGTCATCGGGATCCTCCAGCAAAAGCTGACCGAGGTCGGCATCCAAGCCGAGATCATAGGCCGCCCTAAGCACTTCTATAGCATTTATAAGAAGATGCGAGACCAGCATAAGGAGTTCGATGAGATTTATGACCTGACCGCGATCCGAGTGATCACCGAATCAGTGAAAGACTGCTACGGGTCGCTGGGCGTGATACACTCCCTGTGGAAGCCCATTCCTGGCCGGTTCAAGGATTTTGTGGCGATGCCGAAGTCCAACCTGTACCAGTCGCTGCACACGACGGTGATTGGGCCGGTAGGGGAGCCAGTGGAGATCCAGATTCGAACCCACGAGATGCACAAGACGGCGGAGGAAGGAATCGCAGCCCATTGGGTCTACAAGGAGGGGAGAGCGGCGCTGGACCCAGCCGACAAGGGGTTCGCGTGGATTCGGCAGCTCCTGGAGTGGCAGCGGGATCTGAAAGACAGCCGTGAGTTTCTGGAGACGGTCAGGGTGGACCTTTTCCCTGATGAGGTCTACGTCTTCACTCCAAGAGGGGATGTCAAGAGCTTTCCCAAGGGGGCCACCCCTATTGACTTCGCCTTCGCTGTCCATACCGGCGTCGGCCTCACCTGTGTGGGATCCAAGGTGAATGGGCGCTTGGTTCCCCTCCGGTATGAACTGCAGACTGGCGACATCGTCGAGATCGTCACCGATCCGAAGCGCCATCCGAGCCGTGACTGGTTGAAACTCGTCAAGACCCCACGGGCAAGGGGACGGATCAAGCAATGGATAAAAACGGAGGAGAAGGCACGGAGTATCAGCCTCGGCAAAGACCTGCTGGAGAAGGAGCTCCGACGGCTTGGAAAAAGCCCGGCGCAACTCCTCAAGCCGGAAACGGTTGCGAAGCTCGTCGCCCGTTATGGCTTTGTGGCTCCAGATGAGTTTTTCGCCACTGTCGGCTTCGGCAAGCTCTCGCCTCGCCAGGCCATCGCAAAACTCTTGCCGCCAGAGGAGCTGCCCCAGGAGGGAGAGGCCAAGCCGGAGCGGAAGGTCCGGCAGCGGCCGGATGAGGGCGTGACCCTTCTGGGAGCGAACGACTTTCTCATTCGGTTCGCCAAGTGTTGCAGCCCACTTCCCGGTGATGAGATCGTCGGGTTCATTACCCGTGGGCGCGGGGTGTCGGTCCACAGCGCGGACTGCCCTAATGTGGACCAACTCCTCTACGAGCCGGACCGAAAGATCAACGTCTCATGGGAAGCAGCACCGAAAACCGCTCACCAAGTCAAGATCCGGGTGACGATCGGAAAGGATAGGCCTGGGATTCTGGCTGCAATCAGCACGGCGATCTCGGCGAGCAAGATCAACATCGCCCAGGCCGATGTGCGGGTCACGGAGGACCGGAAGGGACTGAACACCTTTACCCTGGAGGTGTCCGACCTGAAGCAGCTTCAATCGGCGATGGGTGCGATTCGCCAGATCGACGGAGTGCTTGGAGTAGAGCGGATTCGTGGTAGCGGATAAGGGGGCTCTGTTTTCAGCCGGCCTTCTGGACACGCCCGGATCGCAGGCACCGGGTGCAGAGGGCCACATAGCGCGCCGCCCCCTTCATCACAACGCGGTGACGCGAGATATTGAGGAGCTGGCGGCGCTTACTGACGTTGTGGGCGTGGCTGACTTGACGGCTGACACGCGGACCCCTTCCACAGATCTCGCACCGCGTAGGATGTGCGACCGGCATTCCTGTCCCTCCGATGGTTGGGTTGGTGTTCAGAGATCTCCAAGGAACGAACGGTATCATACGGTATCAAGGGACCAAAATCAAGCGGAGAAGGATGTGCCCGCGTCGGACGACCAATGAGGGTGATCGGCGGCGTTGTCAGGGGCCGACGGATTCACGCTCCACGTGGCAGGCAGACGAGGCCAACGTCGGATTATCTCCGGGAGGTCTTGTTCGATATCCTGGCACAGCAGGTAGTGGGCCGAACTTTTCTCGACCTGTACGCCGGGACCGGAGCGGTGGGCATCGAAGCCTTGAGCCGTGGCGCAGCCAGGGCCGTTTTCGTTGAGAACGCCCGAGCGGCTGTTGCGATGCTCCGCCGGAACCTCGAGGTTTCCGGCTTCCTCGACCGGAGCGAGGTCGTCGCAATGGAGGTCCTTCGGTACCTGCGGCGCGCGGCCTCTGGATTACAGCAATTCGACATCATCTTCCTCGATCCGCCCTACCAGCATGGAGATGCTGCGGCTGCTCTCTTTCTGATCGCTTCAAAAAGGCTCCTCGCGCCGACGGGCGTTGCGGTTCTTGAGCGATCCATGAAGTCCGACCCGGTGCCAGTCCCTGACGGGCTCACCCGGGTTCGGGAAGTCCGGCGCGGTGACTCGATCCTTGAGCTCTATCGACAGGAGGCGGCGTGACGGCTCTCGCGATCTACCCGGGGACATTCGATCCGTTCACCTTCGGTCACATCGATATCACCAGGCGGGCCCATCGTCTATTTCCTCGTCTCGTCATCGCGGTGACCACAAACTCGGAGAAGTCCGCTCTTTTCAGCCTCGAGGAGCGTCAGCAGATCATCCGCGATGCCACCCGTGGGATGCGGGGCGTCTCGATCGACTCTTTCGAGGGGCTCCTGGTGGATTATGTCCGTCGCAAGGGGGCGCGCGTTGTCATTCGCGGCATCCGCGCCCTATCCGACTTTGAATACGAATTTCAGATGGCGCTGATGAATCGAAAACTCTGCGACGAGATCGAGACGGTGTTCCTTATGCCCCATGAGAAGTATTCGTACCTTAGCTCCCGATTGGTGAGAGAGATCGCCCTCCTGGGTGGGGATGTCTCCGCTTTCGTGACGCCAATGGTCGAGAAGATGTTAAAAGAGCGCGCCGCATTGCATGGGGCGGGACACCCAAGCCCGAAGCCGAGACAATGACGGTCACTCTCTCAAGCCGCGCCAAGAACACCAATCCGTCTGCGACACTTGCCATCGCCTCCTCTGCCAAGCGGATGAAGGCGGAGGGGTTCGATGTGGTGGACTTTGGCCTCGGGGAACCGGATTTTGAAACGCCCGCGCATGTCAAGGAAGCAGCGATCCAGGCCATTCGTGAGGGGTTCACAAAATACACCGCTGCCGGCGGCATCGACGAGTTGAAGGAGGTTATCATCACGAAACTGAAGCGCGACAACGGTCTGTCCTATAGACGGGCAGAGGTGATGGCGTCGTGCGGATCGAAGCATACGCTCTTCAACATCGCCGAGGTGCTGTTGGAGCCGGGGGATGAGGTGATCATCCCGGCTCCCTATTGGGTGACCTATACGGAACAGATCCGGCTCGTCGGCGGGCGCCCGGTCATCGTCCAGACGCGAGAGGAGGATGGATTCCACCTGTCACGCCAGGTGGTGGAGCCGGCCATTACGCCCAGGACCAAGACGATCCTGGTCAACAGTCCCTGTAACCCGACCGGCGCTGTGGTCCCGCTGGAGCAGTTGAAGGCAATCGCCGCGTTGGCGGTCGAGCGAGACCTCCTGCTGATCTCGGATGAAGCCTATGAAACGCTGACCTACGACGGGCATGCCCACGTCAGCGTTGCATCACTGGACGAGGAGGTGAAGCGGCGGACGATCGTGGTCAATACGGTCTCCAAGGCGTATGCCATGACCGGCTGGCGGATCGGATACGCGGCGGGGCCGGCGGAAATCATCAAGGCAATGGGCGATATCCAGGGCCAGACGACGTCGAATCCCACCTCGATCGCACAAAAGGCCGCCATCGCCGCTCTCCTCGGCCCGCAGGATGATGTCCGGGCCATGGTGGCAGAATTCGACCGGCGTCGGTGTTACCTGGTCGGCCGGCTGAATGCCATCCCCGGTCTCCGTTGCGCGAACCCAGAGGGCGCGTTTTATCTCTTCCCGAATTTCTCCGCCTTCTACGGGAGGAAGTCGAACGGCGCCCCGATACGGAACTCCGCCGAGATGGCCACCTATCTCTTGCAGAACGCGCATGTCGCGTTGGTCCCGGGAGCCGATTTCGGCAGTGATTCGCACCTCCGCCTTTCATACGCGACACCGATGGAAGCGATCGTCAAAGGGGCAGATCGTTTGGAGCGGGCATTGGGGGCGCTTCGCGCCTGAAGCGATCAGCGGTCAGCAATCAGCAATGAGCAGAACAAATAAAAACAGTAGGTGCTTTACAAGACCTCGTGTGGGGAGTGGGGAGGGGCTGGCGGCTGGTCGCTGCGCGCTGATACAGGACCGGAACGGGAAGGCGCTGAAGTTGGAGAACGACGCAGCGTGATGGTAGGCCAGAACAGAGAGGAGCAATGCCAAAGCTGAAGCTGATCACCTATGGCTGTCAAGCCAACGAGCTGGATTCGGAGCGGATTGCAGGCCTCCTGGCGCAGGAGGGGTACGAACTGATCGAGCGGGAGGAGGAGGCCGATCTGATTCTTCTCAACACCTGTGCAATCCGGGAGAAAGCGGAACAGAAGGTCTACAGCCGCCTCGGCACCTTTCAACTGCTGAAACGCCGGAAGAAAGGACTCCGCATCGGCATATGCGGGTGTGTGGCTCAACAAGAGGGGCAGGCGCTGCTGAATCGTTTTCCGTACCTGGACTTCGTGGTCGGCCCCGGGCAGCTTACCTCAATCCCCACGCTGCTCGACACACCGGCCAAGAGAGGAATTGCGACCGCGAGGGCGCCCGGGTTCTCCTATCCTTCGAGCGCGCCGGTTCAGCGTCGAAGCGGCATCAAGGCCTGGGTCAGCATTATGGAGGGGTGCGATCGCTTCTGTACCTTCTGCGTGGTTCCCTTCACGCGGGGACGGGAGCGGAGCCGACCCTCCCAGGACATCATTGAGGAGATCCGGAACCTGGAGCGGCAGGGGTACCGCGAGGTCACCCTACTGGGCCAGACGGTCAACTCCTACGGGAAAAAGCTCCGGCCGCCCACCAGCTTCGTGGAGTTGCTCCGGAAGATCGATCACATCGTTGATGGAGCGGTAAGGGTGCGCTTTACCAGCCCACACCCCGCTGACGTGACCGAAGAGCTTGCGGAGGCCATTGCGGGTCTCCCCAGTCTCTGCGAGCACATCCATCTGCCGGTTCAATCGGGCTCTGACGAGATCCTTCGCCGGATGAAGCGGGGCTACGGTCGGGATGAATACCTGGAGAAGGTCGCGCTCCTGCGGACCAAGACGCCGGGACTCGCAATCACCACCGACATCATTGTCGGATTTCCCGGTGAGACAGAGGAAGATTTCCAGGACACCCTGGGCCTGATGCAGACGGTCGGCTACGACGGAGCCTTCATGTTTAAGTATTCTCCAAGACCTCATACCCCGGCCTTGGAGATGTCCGATCAGGTGCCCGAAGAGATCAAAGGGCGTCGACTGGAACAGGCGTTGGCTCTCCTGAACCAGTTGTCTCTTGAACGCAACCGTGCATACCTCGGCCGAACAGTGGAGGTGCTCGTGGATCGCGAGGACGTCAAGGGGGACCATGCTCGCCATGCCGGTCGGACCAGGCAAAACAAGATCGTCCATTTTTTTGGAGGAGGGGTGGTTGACGGGGACCTTGTTTCCGTGGAGATTTTGGGCGCCAGCCCCCTGCATCTGCAAGGCGAGCTGGTTTCGTCGCGGGCCTCGGCCAGGCGGGGAAAAGGATTTGACAACCCTGCGGCCCCTATCTATGATAGCCCAAACCTCCGAGGGGAGGGTTGATGAGGCGCTTCAATCTCATGAAGCCGGCGCCGGTCGCCGATCCTGATGAAGAAGAGACACAAGGCACGAGTGAGAGGGCTCCCTCGAGGCGTCGCATTCTGCTGCTCAGCCTGCTCCTGGTTGTGGTCGCTTTGTTCGGAGTGAGGAACTTCCTCGGGCCATATGTCGGGAAGAAAGCCGAGGCGCCTTTACCTGCGCCTAGCGTGACTCCACCAGCAGATCAAGCCCCTCGGCCTTCGCCTGCGCCTCCGGCTCCCGTAATCCCGGAACCAGTGACAAAGGCACCTAGCTCTGGCCAGGGGGTTGCGCCGAGCCCCACCATCATGTCTCCGCAGGAGAAGAAGGCCGAAGGCGAGCCTCCCAAGGAACGAGGGGCGAAGGGGCAGGAAGCTGTTGCGCGTCCAGCCGTAAAGGCCACCCCTGGAGGGCGCTTCAGCGTTCAGGTTGGAGCCATGGCGCAGGAAGCCAATGCGCAGGTCCTCAGTCAGAAGCTGGAAAAGCTCGGCTACGCCGTGACAATCCGGAAAGGGCGCACTTCCGCGACCCAACACGTCGTCCTGGTGGCGGCGCCGGGTGAGAGGAGCGAAGCGGACGCCTTGGTGGAAAGGCTGAAGGCAGAGGGGGTTTCGGCGGTCGTGGGCGAATCAGATGGCGGCTACCGCGTCGAAGCCGGCCGGTCAGCGGTGCTGGACGAGGCAATCGATATAGCCCGTGAACTCCAAAAGAAGGGGTTCACTCCAAAGATCGCATCAGAAACGGCGGGGGCCACGCTCTATCTGGTGAGGGTCGGCCCATTTGCCAATCGCGGTGAAGCGAGCAAACGGGCCAAGGAGCTCCGTGAGAAAGGGTTTCCGGCCCTGATCGTAAAGAGATAGTGTCCGCTGGGGCTATACCGAATCCCGGCAGCGACATATCTTCATGAGGAGAGGAGGGAAACGATGACGAAGGCCGACATAGCATCGATCGTCGCCGAGAAAGGCCTCACCAAGAAACAGGCGATGGAGACCGTGGAGGCCACCCTCGACATTTTGAAGGAAGCCCTCAAAAAGGGGGAGAAGATCCAGCTTGTCGGCTTCGGCTCCTTTCAGGTCAGGGCGAAGCGGGCCAGGAAAGGGCGGAACCCTCAGACCGGCCAAGAGATCACCATCGCAGCGCGGAAGGTGCTCAAGTTCAAACCCGGTAAAGCCCTGCATCAGGTTGTGAACGCTGCTGGCTAAGTCGCCGGCTTGATGGAGGAGAGAGGGTCGTTGCCGAGGGCACGCGAGGGGTTGGCGCGATCGAGGGCTCGGGCCTCACGAAGGCCGATCTCGCGCCATGGCGATGACGTCGAGGTTCCGGAGAAACTCTATTTCAAGATCGGAGAGGTCGCTGAACTGACCGGCGTCCAACCCTACATCCTCCGGTACTGGGAGACCGAGTTCGGCACCCTCCGCCCGGCCAAGAGCCGCAGTGGGCAGCGCTTGTACAGACGCAATGACGTCTTGGCTGTCCTCCGGATTAAGGAGCTACTCTACCGACAGCGGTTCACCATTGCCGGCGCCAGGCGCCGTCTTGCAGCAGAGCAGGAGCCCCTTCCCCCAACAGTAGTGGACTCCCTGCGGCGGGTGAAGGACGAGCTGAAGGGTATCTCCTCATTATTGCGCAGGCATTCCTCTTGACGTGAAGAGGACGCATCATCGGGGCGTGGCGCAGCCTGGTAGCGCACTGGCATGGGGGGCCAGGGGTCGTTGGTTCAAATCCAATCGCCCCGACCAATATCGTCTTATCGAGGTGTAGTGGTCACGTCAGGGCAGATATCGCATCTGCTCTTTTTTTGGGTTATCAATGAACATCCTGATATCGAATGATGACGGGATTCATGCTCGGGGTCTCCGCGTGCTCGCGGATGCCCTGTCCAGCCTGGGGGAGGTGTGGGTGGTGGCTCCGGATCGTGAGCGGAGCGCGGCCAGCCATTCCCTCACGTTGAATCGACCGCTCAGGGTGACCAAGGTCGGTCCCACCTGGTACACGGTTGACGGCACACCGACAGATTGTGTCGCCCTGGCGGTGAAGGGCATGCTCAAACGGAAGTTCGATCTGGTCGCCTCCGGCATCAATCTCGGCGAGAACATGGGTGATAATGTCACCTACTCCGGGACGGTGTCTGCCGCCTTCGAGGCGACGCTGCTCGGCGTGCCGGCCTTTGCCATCTCCGTTGCGGCTCACCGGCGGGTGGACTTCACCGCGGCGGGCCGGATCGCCGTGACCATGGCGGAGCTGATTGCAAAAAATGGCCTGCCGGCCAACACCCTGTTAAACGTCAACGTGCCAAATCTTCGCCCTTCAGAGATCAAGGGGGTGGCGATCACGCAGCAGGGAAGGCGACATTATGGCGACATCATCGTACGGAAGGTGGATCCTCGTGGGAAGGCCTATTACTGGATCGGAGGAAAGGAACCGAGGTGGGAGCCATCCGAAGAGAGCGACTATGCAGCGGTGATGTCAGGATGTATCTCGATCACGCCGCTGCACCTGGATCTCACCAACACTGGAGCCCTCGAAGAGCTACGGCGGTGGGAGTTCCCTTGGAGGATGTGGGAAGAGGCGGGCAGCCATCAGCGGTCTAAACCTCGCACGCAGAAGAAGCGCAACTCGACCGCTGCGTGATCCACCCACTGACCCTTCACCGCAGGGCTGCCGCGATGTCGCATGAAGGGCATGGGGCGATATGAACAGGCGGTCAGTCCTCTTATGACGGATTTCGCTGTCGCCCGACAGCGGATGGTGTCCGAGCAGTTGCAGAGGCGGGGTATCGCCGACCCCAAAGTGCTGCAGGCCATGGGGAAGGTCCACCGGCACCTCTTCCTGGAAGAAGCCCTCTGGGGGCGAGCCTATGGGGATTACTCGCTGCCCATTGGCGAGAAGCAGACGATCTCTCAGCCGTTCATGGTCGCCCTCATGACCGAGGCGCTCGGGCTGCAAGGTCATGAGCGAGTCCTGGAGGTCGGAACCGGGTCAGGATACCAGACAGCGATCCTGGCCGAACTGGCAAGTAAGGTCTATTCCGTCGAGCGCATCAAACCGCTAGAGCTACGGGCGATGCAACGCCTTGAGTCGCTAGGGTATTACAACATTCTGATTCGGATGGGAGACGGCTCTGTCGGGTGGAAGGAGATGGCGCCGTTCGATGCCATTGTCGTCACCGCGGGCACTCCCCAGGTTCCGATGGCTCTCATTGAGCAGCTCGGCGAGAATGGGCGCCTTGTGGCGCCTGTCGGTCAGATCAAGAGCCAAGTCCTGAGGAAAGGAATCAAGAAAGGACCAGACATAAGCTGGACCGACCTGGCGAATTGCGTGTTCGTCAAATTGGTTGGAAAGCAGGGCTGGAATGATTGATGTCGGGGCGTAGCGCAGCCTGGTAGCGCACTTGCTTCGGGAGCAAGGGGTCGTTGGTTCAAATCCAATCGCCCCGACCAATTCATTATTTTGTTGTGGACTGCGCGCCACGGGTATACGTGGACGTGTATCGCACTAGATGGGATGAATGGCAAGCCTTCTATGGCTTGCATTTTCATCCACCTTTCGTGGAACGGTGATGCAAAACGCCAGGATTGGTGTGATCGGATCTGGGCGGTGCTCTCGGGAGATCTATCAACTGGCGGAGCGGGTGGGGGAGGGGATCGCTCGCCGGGGCGCCATCCTGATTTGTGGGGGCCTCGGTGGGGTGATGGAAGGCGCATGTAGGGGGGCGAAGGCGGCTGGAGGGACGACCGTTGGAATCCTGCCAGGTGTCAGGCCAGATGATGCCAATCCCTACGTGGATATTCCAATCGTGACGGGCCTGAGCCTGGCGAGAAATCTGCTCGTGGTTCGGTCTTCCCAGGTGTTGATCGCGATCGAGGGCGCGTACGGGACCCTCTCCGAGATCGCGTTCTCACTCCAGTTGGGAGTGCCTGTTATCGGGCTCAAGGCGACGTATCACGATCGCCAGATTATGCACGCCGATGATGCCGACGATGCCGTTAAACAGGCCTTTGCTGCGATCGCGCGACTCCCCGCTGGCGAGTCGTCTCGGCGGCGGACCACAGCGTGACTTCCCAGGGAGGGTCAGCAATTATCCCCATCGAAGGGTTAAAGCAGAAAATCCGGGACATCCCAGACTTTCCCCAGAAAGGGATCCTCTTCAAAGATATCACGCCGCTGCTGGCGGACGGAAAAGCCTTCCGTGCAGCCATCGACCAGATTGCTGAGCAGTTTTCTGACCGGGGGATCGATCTGGTGGTTGGTGTTGAGGCGAGAGGGTTCATTATCGCTGCCGCCTTGGCCTACAGACTTCACGCGGGAACGACGTTGATCCGAAAGCCTGGGAAGTTGCCGTACAAAACGCACAGCACCACCTATGCTTTGGAGTATGGCTCCGACACGCTTGAGATTCACCAGGATGCCGTGCAGCCGGCGCAACGGATCTTGATGGCGGATGACTTGCTGGCCACAGGTGGCACTATGGCCGCCGCCATTGATCTCATCACCGGCCTCGGCGGGAAGGTGGTCGGTGTCGCTTTCTTGGTTGAGCTAGTGTTTCTGCAGGGTAGGGCACGGTTGAAGGATCAGGAGGTCTTCTCATTGATCCAGTTCTAACCGGCGGCCCCGTTCAGATGTGCATTCAGGCGCCCGTAGCTCAGATGGATAGAGCAAGGGTTTCCTAACTCGTCTCAGAGGGATGAAGGGAAACGCAGTAAAATCCTGTAGATTCGCTATTAGAGCGGATTTATAGGTTACTGCGCTTTCCCCTCCCTTCCCCCAGTTTCCCCTGTTTTCCCCCACCGATTCACACCAACTTTCACACCATCGAAAGCAAGAGTTTTTGAACCTACGTCCTTCCCTGGACCTTGGGGGCACAGACAAGATTTCGTCGCGTCCCCAAGGGGACGCGCCCAAAACCTGTGTATTCCAGGGGGTCTCTACCGGCGGAAGCTGGTCTTGAATGCGGGACGGTTGCTGCCTGGGTGGCGAAAGCGGGCGTAGCCTGAAAGAGGGTCGCCCTCGAAACAAGAAACGCCCCCGGCAGATCGAGCCTGGGGCCCGGCGTCAAGGGTATTTTCACACTCCCGCCCGAGCTTACTGTTCCTTTCGAGAGAAAGTGAGCAGCATAAGGAGCCCAACCCCATCGTTTCTAGCCAGTGTCGATTACGGGGGTGTAATCTGCACTGGTCCGATTGCAGGAACTATCGCGCTCGATCAAATATAGGCTAGTCCGCCCGCTCGGTTTTCAACCTCTTCTCCCTCCTTGCCGAAGTGGGGGGGGCGTCGAGCGAATTCCTGCCAGTGATCCCCTGATCCTTGTCGCCAGCCATCTCGATCTCGCCCCGAGGGTTTAGCGGTCCTCGTCCACCCGCCCCGCTAGCGCCGATTCTGGCACGAGGCCAGCTAGCGCCGTGAGTTCGTTCATGAGCTCTCGCCGCCGCGCGAGGAGGCGGGCGTGAAGATCTCGATGCATCAGGAACTGGAAAAATCCACGGGCTTCACGCCGGAAGCGGTCCAGCCGCTCCCTCCAACTCAGCGCGAAGAAGCCCGTGGGCACGATCGACGCGATGAACGTGCCGAGCGGCCACCTTCCGCCGATCTGCCAGGCAAGCCACCCCTCGGCAGCCCAGCACAGCGGGTACAAGAGGACGGCGGCGACGATCTTGTAGGTGGCCTCGACGTCAGGCGAGGGCCGCAACCGCCGCACCACCCCGGCGGTGAGCTGATAGGGGATCAGGTGATTGGCGATTCCCCAGAGCGCTAGCGGCCAGCCCAGCACCAACGAAAGCCCTTGCCGGAGCATATACCGAACGACCACGCTGGCGGGATAGGACTGGGCGAGCTGCCGACCCGTGAGGCCCGCCAACTCCAGGTCTTTCGCGTACTGGGCCACCCGATGCCTGAAGCCTTCAACCCGTGCCGGCTCCCGCGAGAGCAGATACCGATAGGCCCGCATCATGCGCTGGATCCTTTCGGTGCGTGCCACCGCATCCCGGGTCATCCCCCCAAACCCCTCTCGCCAAAGAGACTCCACGATATGGAGAAGCCGCAGCGTCTCCCGATCATTGGCCTCGACGATCCGTTGGCGGAGCGCCTCCGCGAGGCGGTCCGTCAGTCGGCGGACCGCCGCAGTTGGGGAGGTCTGGTAAAGCGCGATACAGTCGCCCGTCGGCACGGCTTCCCCGACCACGACGAGCGCCCACCCCGTCCGGAACGTGCCGGGCTCGTGGAACACGAGGCCGACCGGCAGGAGCTTGATGCCCAGGTTCCCGTTGTCTGCTGTTTCGGCACTGAGCACCATTCGGGCCGCCCCGGTATGGAGCGGCATCAGCATGGGCTCAGGCTGGCTTACCCCCTCTGGGAAGATGAGGATGGTTCCCCCCTCCCGAAGGGTGGCGATGGCGGCCCTGAACATCTCTCGGTTGAGGGCTGGGTCGCTTCCCTCGTCCTGACGCCGGTAAACCGGGAGCGCCCCAGCCAGGTGCAAGAAGGGGGCGATCAGTGGATGGCGGAAGAGCGGGGCCTTGGCGATCGGGATCAGCCTCCTAGGGATCGTCGTGAGCAGCAGCATGGGATCCACTAAAGCGTTCTGGTGGTTCGCGGCCAGGATGATCGGCCCGTTGGCGGGGATATGTTCGATCCCCACTATCTCTACGCGCCGGTAAAAGACACCGAGAAGCAACCGTGCGAAGGCACGAACCAGCCGGCATCCAACTGACTGAAGGACTGTCGAACGCCCTCGGGTGTCACCGGGCCGATCGAGAAGGGTGGAGAATCCCTGATCTGAAATCCGGCGCAAGGGCATCTCGCTGCCTTCGAGTGCCGGAGGGTGCGAGGACCCTGAGGCAACGAAAGGGACCACTCCGGCTTCTCCTTCGAAGCCGAGTATTGCCTGTTGAACCGCCTGAGGGCTTGCGGTCGCAGGCAGCGGCCGGCCAAACGACACGGTGATAGGCGAGGATAGCAAGGTGAACCAGCCCAGGGAAAACCGGCCCTTTCGGATGTGAGCCCTCCCCTTCTTCACGCGGTCGAGACGCACCGGGATGACGGGAGCTTCTAGCCCGTCGACTACCTGTTCGAACACGGTTGCAAAATCGAAGAGGGTTGCATCCTGACTTGACGCCCCATTAGTAAAGATACAGACCACATGGCCTTGTCGCAGCTCCTCCCGCGCCCGCTCGAGGGTGTCGGCCACCTCTTGTGGAGTCCTGGTCGCAATCGGGATCGCCTTCATGAGACGGAAGAGCCACTGGAGACCTCTGGTCTCATACGCGGCCCGCGGGACCAAAAAACGGATGAACCGCTGCACGCAGGCGCCAACCAGGAGGTCGTCGACAGACGAGAGAGGGGTGCAGACCAGGAGCGCCGGCCCTCGAAACGGGACGTGTTCCTGGCCGACAATCCGGATTCGGTACAGGGTGTGTGTGAACATCCAGAGGCTGAACCGGATGAGGAAGTCGGGCAGGATGCTGAGGATGTAGAGGGTGGCCAGCAGCGTGAACAGTCCCAAGATCAGGATGATCCGGTCGGGCTGGATCTGCAGCAGGTCCCGCAACGTCCAAAGGACTCCG
>JBGQIR010000020.1:0-15534 GCA_041498535.1 Methylomirabilis sp. (SeqCode) | reverse complement strand
GGGCGGGTTTTTTCTCGATCACGATTGTAGTGCCTCCCCTGGCGAAGCCTGCGAGCTGCAACGTCCCGTTTCCAGCTTCACTATGAAGGTGGGGCTTGTCACCATAGCGGCGCTGGCCACCGTGTTTGTGGTCCTGGGACCCGGGACGTCCGCTCACGCATCGAGCACGGTCGACTTCTCGTTCTTCGACAACACCGGCGGCGAGGGTCCTTCCGAAGGTGTCCAGTGCACTGCGCTGAAGTCGTTCGCGTACCAGGTCTCCGTATCGCAGTGGGCCCCGACCCCGAACGTGGTCCGCATCACCCTAACACGCGCCATTGAGACTGCAAATGACACCCCCGTAATGTGGACTCCCCGGAGGGCAGACTTGTGGTTGTAACCTACACTCTCGTCCAGACCAGCACGGCTCTCAAAAAGAGATTGACAACTCCTGGTAGAACGCGATAGAAAGCTTCCATCAAAGGTGGTCCTCATGGGCCCGGCTGTCTATAGCGTTTCAGCGAACTCTGGCGATTCGGTCGGCGTGCGACAGAGCACAGCCCTCTTGGGTGGAACTCAACCTGAGAGGACGTTCATGTTTTTGGGGCTAGGACGAGGATAAAGCCGGGAGCCTGCAGTTGCCCAACATGGGCAGAAAGGAGAATACCATGAAGTCTACAGTCTGGATGAAGCAGGTCGGGTTCTGTCTAGTGGTTATCGCAATGATGGCCGAGGTGGCCTACGCCGATCCGACAGGGTCGGCCAATGTCCCGCAGATTGTGGAAGGCGTTACCGGGCCCCCCGGCCTACCCCCCATTCTGCCGCAGCGGACCTTCCTCACGACCGATTTTATCGCCGTTCGAGGCACCTACTACGACCCCAATCCCGCCTGCGCGAGTGTTGCACCGACACTCGCGCAAACCTTCGTGTTCAACCTGCAAGGGGTTGTGCTCTTTACCTTTCCTGCTTTTGGTAGCCCCTCCTCATTGGGGGCAAAGTACCGGGACCTAGGGGTAAGTTTTCCGGCGACTAACTTGGGCCCCGGCGCCTACAAATACACTTTCCTCGTGCGGGACTGCACGAACACGATATCTGTCGTACAACCGGAGCTCATAACATTTGCCGTCCTCAGCCCATAGGACAGCACAAGGAGGTGAGTGAGCAGTAAAATGGCTTCTCTGCCACCAGGAGGCTCCAGCCAGCGAAATCGAGGTCGGGGGTGGGAGATCAGAGAGATGCGATCAGGTTATTCGGGGACCAATAATGCTCCCTTCGAGCGCGCGATGAGGTCCACGTTCTTGCTCGATGTCCTGAGCTGAGCATTTTCCCGGTGTGCAGATTACACCCCCGAAATCTTGAGTTTCATGGACTGTACGGATCCTAGCTGTCAAGACAACTAGTTGAAAATATAGGGAAAAAAGCGACACGGCACCTTGTTTTCTCTGAATCTTGACGTGCTCACTCTTGCGTCGGTTTTGTACAATATTTACTTGAAAACAAAGCGAAAAGCTCGAGTTATTTCTTTACACTGTGACATGTGCTCCACCATTACCTTTCAGGCGTCTCCTGCCAAAACGCTCGGCGTCGCGAGATGCCGAGACCTCTAGACCATTCCACGCCGATTTCTTATCTTCACGCGAAGATGGAACGTCCAAGCCCACCTCAAGTCGCACCAAAAGCATATTCGTTCTTTTGGCGGTGGATAGGATTCAGGTGAAGGCGACATTATCAAGATCGACACTTCTGTTGCTCCTTGCCGCGGTAGTGGGGGCGGCGTGGTTAACCTCGCCGTTGGGAGTCGCGCCCGGTATGACAGCCGAACAGGCATCAGCACCCACGCCGCCGAAACTGCGCCTGGGCGAAGGGACGAGACCAATACGCTATGCCGTCGATCTGACGGTGGTGCCATCCGACGATACGTTTGCTGGCACGGTGGACATCGACCTGGAGCTTCTCGAAGCGGCCTCGCTGATCTGGCTCAATGCCAGCGGTCTTACGGTCCGGGAAGCCCGCCTCAAGGCGGGCGATCAGTCCCTGCCGGCTCGGATTGTCTCAGGCGAACCCGACTTCCTGGGTTTCGCGCTCGACCGCGTGGTCGGCCCCGGCCGGGCCAAGCTTCATATTCGCTACCAAGGCAACTTCTCCAAGACGGAGAGCCGTGGGCTGTTCAAGCGGAAAGAAGGCGACCATTGGTACGCCTTCACCCATTTCGAAGCGCTCAATGCGCGCCGAGCGTTCCCATGCTTCGACGAGCCGGCATTCAAGGTGCCCTGGCAGATGACGTTGCACGTTAAGAAGGAGGACCTCGCCCTTTCAAACACCCCGATCGTCTCGCAGAGCGAAGGGCCGAACGGACTGAAGACGGTGAGGTTCGCCGAGACCAAGCCGCTCCCCAGCTATCTCGTCGCGTTGGCGGTTGGGCCGTTCGAGATCGTCGATGCGGGTAAAGCTGGAAAAAAGGGGACACCGATCCGGATCATCACGCCGCGAGGCAAGGGCCGCGAGGCCCGATATGCCGCCCAGGTGACGCCGGAAATCCTCGGGCGGCTCGAGAGTTACATCGGCGCACCGTATCCCTACGAGAAGCTCGACCAGGTCGCCGTGATGCGGTTCGGTGGCGCGATGGAAAATCCTGGTCTCATTACCTATTCGCAATCGCTTCTGCTTGCCAGGCCCGAAGAAGAGACGGTCAGCCATAAGCGCCGGTACGCCAGCGCCTGCGCGCACGAATTGGCGCACCAATGGTTCGGCGATCTCGTCACGATGGCCTGGTGGGACGACATCTGGCTGAACGAGTCCTTCGCAACATGGATGGCAGCGAAGATCGTTGACCAGTGGCGACCTGACTGGGATGGCAAGGTGTCTATGGTGTCCTCTCGCTCGACCGCGATGAGCGCCGATAGCCTCGTCGCCGCGCGGAAGATTCGCCAACCGATTGAATCCAGGAGCGATATCGCGCACGCGTTCGACGACATCACCTACGGCAAGGGCGCGGCGGTCCTTCGGATGTTCGAAACCTGGATCGGCGAAGGCACATTTCAGAGAGGGGTCCGGCGCTACCTGGCGGAGCACGCCTGGGGGAACGCGACCGCCGTAGATTTCCTGGCCGCGATCAGCGCCGAGGCGGGGCGCGACGTCGCGCCCATGTTCTCGACCTTCCTGGATCATGCCGGTGTCCCGCTCGTCTCGGTCGAGCTCGGGTGCGAGGAAGGCTTTTCCCCAAGGCTTAAGTTCGCTCAAAAGCGGTACCTGCCGGCTGGCGCAAAAGGCTCGTCGCCACAGACCTGGCAAATACCGATCTGCGTCCGGTACGGCGCGGGCATGACCGAAGGCCGCACCTGCACGCTCATGAGCAGCGCGACGGCCGAGCTCGAGCTCGCGTCCGCAACACGCTGCCCCGACTGGGTTCTACCCAATGAGGGGGAGACGGGCTACTATCGGGTCCTTTACCGGGGCAATCTCTTGAACCGGTTGTTCACGGAGGGTACCAAGCGCCTGACGATCCCTGAACGCGTGGGCGTCCTCGGCGACGTCAGCGCGCTGGTGAGAGCCGGCGAGCTTCCTGCGGCCGACGAGCTTGCCTTGGTTTCCGGGCTACGCGCCGATCCGAGCCCCCGCATCATCGCCAGCACGGTTCGGATCGTCGCCGGCCTGAGGGACATCGTTCCCGACGAACTGCGACCACACTACGCCCGATTCATCCTCAAGATGTATGGTCAAAAGGCCAGGACCCTCGGCGTGAAGGCCAAGCCTACCGACGATGACGAGACGCGGCTTTTGCGCCCGAGCCTGATCGGGCTCGTCGCTGGCGACGGCGAGGAGATGGACCTCATCGCCGAGGCCGGGAAGCTTGCCCGTCACTGGCTTGAGGATCGCCGGGCGATCGACGCCGACATGGTTCACGTCATCATCGGCGTCGCCGCGCGAAACGGCGACCGCGCTCTCTTCGAGCGCTTCCACGCGGAGGCCAAGCAGACGCAGGATCGGAGAGAGCGGGGCCGCCTGCTCCGCGCGATGGGCTCGTTCCGCGACGTCGAAATCGTCAAGGCCGCGCTTTCAATCGTTCTGGGCGGCGAGTTCGACCCGCGCGAATCGATGGCGCTCCTGAGAGGGGCGCTCGAGGACCAGAAAACCCGTGGCGTTGCCTACGACTTCATGAAACAGAATTTCGACGCGCTCATCGCCAAGCTCCCGCCGGCTTCCGGCGCACGTCTCCCGAAGATGGTCGCCTCGTTCTGCGACGAGGAGCACGGCGCGGATATCGAGGCCTTCTTTGGTGGTCGTTCAGGGATGTTCACAGGCAGGCCTCGCGTCCTGGCCCAGGCGCTTGAGCGGATCAGCCTCTGTAATGCCTTCCGACACGTCCAGCAGCCCAGCCTGACGGTGTTCTTGAAGAAGTACTAAGAGGTTTTTCACAAAATCAACAGATCGCGTTACAGCAGCAGGATATCAAGAAGGGTGAAGCAGAGGAGGACAATGCTGAGGATGCCGTTCGCGGTGAAAAAAGCTGCGTCAAGTTGCTTCAACCCATATCGGATCAGGAGGAGATGCTCGTACAGGAGGAGGCCTGCTGCCAGGATCACGCCCGTAACGTAAAAGTAGCGCAGGTCCATGAGAGGCATCAGGGAGAGGAGCAGGAGGATGGTCAGCGCATGGAAGGTGCGGGAAATGGCCATGCTGCCCGCGGCCCCAAAGCGGGTCGGGATTGAATGAAGCCCGGCGGTGCGATCGAAGTCGATGTCAGCGAGCGCGTAGAGGATATCAAAGCCGGCCACCCAGAGGAGGACGGCCAAGCCAAGAACGGCAGGGGCCGCCGCCACCCGGCCTGTCACGGCGATCCATGCGCCGAGAGGTGCGAGGGCCAGGGCCAGACCCAGGATCAGGTGGGAGAGGGCGGTGAAGCGCTTGGTGTAGGGATACAGGATCAGGACGGCCATCGCCAACGGAGCCAACTTCAGACAAAGGGGATTCAGTCGCGAGGCAGCAAAGAGGAAGAGCGCGAAGGAGGCGATGGTGAACAGGGTCACTTCCCCACGCCGGACGAGTCCCTTCGGCAGCGCGCGCTCTCGCGTCCGGGGGTTTCTGGCATCGAGCTCCTGATCGGCGAGACGGTTCATCGCCATGGCCCCGCTCCTTGCGCCCACCATGGCCAACAGAATCCAGAGGAGTGTCGGCCACGCCGGGATTCCCCGAGCCGCCAGGATTGCGCCCATGAAGGCAAAGGGAAGCGCGAAAACGGTGTGAGGAAACTTGATCAGCTCGAGGAACAGGGCTGTCTTCCGAATGGCCGGCCGGAGGACGTTCACCCCGATTTCTTCCCCACATGCAGTGTGACGATCCCGCCAGTCAGGGTGCGGCAGCAGACATCGTGGAAGCCCACTTCCTCCATCAGTCTGCCGAGCTCCCGGGGAGAGGGAAAGACGGACACGGAGGCCGGAAGATAACTGTAGGCCGCCCGATCCCCAGAGATCAGACCGCCCAGCCATGGCAACACCCGATGGAAATAGAAGTGGTAGAGCCGCCCGAGGAGCGGCCCCTGGGGCACGGCGAACTCCAGGATAATTCCCCGGCCCCCGGGCCGTAGCACTCGGTTCAGCTCAGCCAGCCCCCTCTTGCGATCCACCAGATTGCGGATGCCGAAGGCGACGGTGGCTGCATCGAAGATGTTGGAGTCGAAGGGAAGGGCCTCAGCGGAGGCGGCGTGCAGGCGTATGCGGTCCGTCAGACCCTCCCGAGCCACCTTCGCTGCCCCCAGACGAATCATCGGCAGACAAAAGTCTACTCCAACAATGGACTTGGCCGAGGGGAATTGTTTGGCCAGCTCCAGAGCCACATCGGCGGTTCCGGTGCAAACATCCACCGCCAGGCCGCCCGGAGGGAGTTGGGCCTGGGCGACCGCCTCCCGTCGCCAGTAGCGGTCCCGGCCGATGCTCAGGAGACGATTGAGGAGATCGTATCGGGGCGCGATCCCGCCGAACATTCGGCGGATTGCATCGCCATCCCCTCCCCCCCCGTCCACCTCCATGAGATTAGCCTCTGCTTCTCGACGTGGACTAGCTGGAGGGGCGGTAACCCGTCTCCAGGATTAAGGCAGTCCCGTCCAGCCCCTTCCGCCGCTCCTGGAGGCGATTGTAGAAATCCATCACCTTTCGGACATACTGATCTCTGTCCTCGAACCCGGGTCGGCGCGCCGTATCGCCGTAGTAATACACCAGTAACGATGTGCGCATATCGTCCCGGTTTTGAACCAGATTGGCCTTCAGATACTTCAACGCGGTGTCCAGATTCAGATGAACGTCGTACAGGTCATCTGGCCGACTGACTGCGCCGGGGTTGAAGGCCCTGGCGGTCCCGAACATGAGCTGCCCCAAGCCACGGGCGTTTTTCGGGGACTTGGCCACCACGCGGAAGGAGGACTCGACCGCGACCACCGAGAAGAGAAGGTCGGGGTCTACCTCGTGATCCGCGGCCAGGCTCTTGATCTTGGCGATCAAGTAGCGGCGGAGATAGGGATCATCCCGCACGGCGTCGTACTCTTTCATCACGCCGTCGTAGACGGCGTCGTAGCCCTCGGGCTCGGGCGTTCCTACCCGCCCGTGCAGTGCCAACGTGGAGACCCCCAACGTCAGGGCGACGATGGCAAGGACTACGATCCAGACCTGATACCGTCGCTCCACCTCCTGGTACAGCCGAAGCTTTCGCTGTGGAATCAGGGGAATCGTCTCGTACATCGATGTGCCCTCCTTCATTGAATGGGGGCTGCCTAGACCCACAGGGCCCCCTCTTCCAACTCAGGCCGGGGGTTGAATGAATGTCGTTACGTTCTGGTCAAAATGAAAACCCCCTGGCGTCTTACCCCAGAGGGCCAAGCGGCTTTCTCCACTCCGCGATTACATGCACGACACGAACACTCTCAGGGGGACATCTGAAGCGCCTCCACGTTCTTACCGGACTTGACCTTCTGGGTGGTGCAGATGATACGTTGCTTTGAATGATCTTAGGGAATCATGACCATCTTTCTCACCATCTCATCCTCCGTCTTGTGACAGATGACTTCAATTCGGGGAGAGCTTCAGGCGCTGGCCCCCACTCCCCCCATCAGGAGAGGGCGCCAGGAATTTCACCTGATCCCCCTCGCGAAAGACCGCCGCCTCCTTGATCCCATTCAGGTTGGCTATCTCCCATGCCAATTGCTGATCGCCCAGAATATCCTTGGCCACGCTCGCTGGAGTATCCCCACCTTTAGCAGCGTAGATTTTTAAGCGCCGGTTATCCTGCTTCGCACCGTAGACCAGGCCATCGAGGTGCGCTTTGTACTCATTCGCCTTCACCTCGAGGCTCCCGCCACCCTGCTCGACGAGAATGGATGACATCGTTTCGGCCTTCACGATGCGGTCTGTCGTCTCCGGATGGGTCCCCTGAAAGCCATGATACCCGAGGGCTTCCAGTCGCTCCTTCACCTTCATCGCCTTGAGGAAGGTGACCATTTCCCTGGGATCGTACCCGGCGCGATAGGCCGTGCGAAGTCCCAGATCGTCCGCCTCCAACTCCGCCTCCCGACCATATCCCAAGAGGATGTGATCGAAGAGCGCGGTCGAAACCATCGCCCAGTTCCCCGCGTTCTCCCGACCCCCTGGACTGAGCGCCATCAGACCCAACGACAGGATCTGCGCGCCAAACGCCTTTGTGAGTTGCTTCGCCGCGTGGCGGGCGGTCGCGTGGCCGATTTCGTGGCCGAGGACCCCTGCGAGCTGGGCCTCGGTGTTCAGCATCCCCAGCATCCCTCGGGTGATATAGATGTAGCCGCCCGGCAGGGCCATGGCGTTGACTTCTGGGAGATCGATGATCTTGAAGCTGTAGCGGAAACTGGTCGGGCCAATCCCCTCCAGCAGCCGCTGGCCGATCGATTCGACATACGCCTGTAGCTCCTGGTCCCGGTACCGTCCGAAGCGTCTGAGGATTTCTTCATCAGCCTTCTTGCCGATCTCGTTCTCTTCGGCTTCAGAGATGATAGTGAAGCCGTATGCACATCGAGGGTGGGGGAATGCAAGCAGCGCCCCCACGAGAAAAAACAGGATGAAAGCACGTCCGCCGATCCCGCTCCTGAACTTCATAACCCAAATCCTTATCGAAGGCGTGACTCCACGGCCTTGATATTCTGCCGGGCCTTTTCCGCCAGTGGGCCCTTTGGCATGTACTTCAGATACAGCTTGTACTCTTTCAGCGCCTTGCGGTAAAGAGCCTTATCGTCTACACCCAACTTGGCCTTCGTGTGATACGAAAGGCCCAGATGATAGTGTGCCTCGGCGAAGTCGCTCCGAAGCTTGACCGCCTGTTCATACTCGGCAATGGCCTGGTCGAGATCAGCGAACATCCGCTGATGGTACACAACTCCGAGTTCATAATGCGCCTCTGCCGTCGTCGTTCGGTCGGGCGGCGGCTTCCGCTCCGCTGCGGGCGGCTTGCCTTCGACGGCGAGGGCTGACCCAATGAGAGTGAGAACCATCACCCCTGCAGCAGCGCCGCGAAAACACCGCAGGCCCACCCTGCTCTTCGGGCTTTTCGATCTCATCCCAACCGACAGTCTCCCCCTCCCGGGCGTTCCTGCCCGCCCACTATCTCCGATCTTCCTGACTCTTGAAACGGCCCGACGACCTACGCGGCTTTGCGCTTGAGACTACGCTTGCTCTTCGGCTCTGCTGAACGCCATCTCTCCTGCCGGAGAGCAGCCATATCCCGACGCGCTCTTAAGGCAGCGCCCTCTCGTATCGCCCGGATCTCGTCTTCACTGAACCCGGCGAACCGTGTGCCGCCGAACCAACTGATCGGGTTATCCATCTTTGTCCTCTCTCACCTCCTTTGAGAAGAAAAGCAGCCACTGCCGAGATCGAGAATCTGATGGTGCTGGTAAGTGGAAGTTTAGGCCAGCCGTCTGGCCCGGAAGACCACCGGAGGGTAAATAAGGTCTGAATATCCGAGTCGCGGGGATAAAATTCGAGCGAAATCGCTACCCCTTTTTGAGGGTGATCCTACACTCTCTCCCGATCACCGGGGTGCAATCCTTTATTTAGTTCCTTATAACACCCTTTATCCAGGATGTCAAGACATTACGCCGCATAGCGTCAAATAAAACCGGAGACCGGATCTACCAGAAATTGTGGGGGTCTCACGTTTCCCCCCTTCTTCCTGTGTCAATGGTAGGATGACACACCATCACACGCGTCCTCGCAACGCCAGCAAAGTCGATCACCGGGCCCTTCGAGAGGTTCAGCCCTGACTCGGCGCGTCGATCGAGCAACTGGAGCCGGCGGGGGGACTTGAACCCTCGACCTGCTGATTACGAATCAGCTGCTCTGCCAACTGAGCTACGCCGGCGCTCAGGTCACGTTACTATACCCAAGGGTCTCTGGGCTGTCAAGACAAGGCGCCCTTTTCTTTTGCTGTCGAGATCAGTATAATCACGCTACTTTGGAGAACCAAGGATCGCAAGGCGAGATGTCAAGAGATCCCATTGAACAGCAGGTGGCGCGTGTCGAGGAGCTTCAACCGGGCTGCACGAAAAAGTTCATTCTGAATTGGAACGGGCAGCCGGTCGAGGGATTTGTTGTCAACTATCGCGGGAGCTTTTACGCGTATCTCAATCGGTGTTGCCACATTCCGATGCCTATGGACTGGTTTGAAAACGAATTCTTGTCTGAGGATGGCCGCTTCATCATCTGCGCCACCCACGGCGCCACATACGATCCCGCTACCGGGAAATGCGTGGCCGGACCGTGTCCTGGAGAGTACCTCGAGCGGCTGTCTGTTCAGGTCGTGGACGGAAACATCATCGTCGCGTGTCCAGCCGCGAAGGCGAGCTAGTGCCGTTCCAACTATGTATGGCGACTGTGCCGTTCCGCGCGGTCGCGACCATTGCCGTAAGGAACGCCGCTCCAATTCGGCGCATCAAGTTGGAACGGCACGAGAATACGGCGGGCTTAGACGTCGAACACTGAGACTAGAAAGGGAGAGGGTTCATGACCACACCCGAGCAAGAACAACTCCAGGTGCTGGAGGTCAACGCTAACTTCTATCGAGCCTTTGAAAGCCTGGACATCCAGCGAATGGCGGCTGGGTGGGCAAGGGGAGACTATGTCAAATGCGTACACCCTGGGTGGTCGATGCTTTCGGGATGGGAGGCGGTGAGAGCGAGCTGGGAGATGATCTTCTCCAATACCAAGGAAATCCGCTTTACCCTGACCGATGTCCGGGTGCAAATCCGTGGCCCACTGGCGTGGGTGGTCTTGACGGAAAACCTCCTCTCCCAGGTCCAACAAGATGTGACCGCAACCACGCTCTTATCCACCAACATCTATGAGAAGACCAACGGCAGATGGCAGATGGTCCACCATCACGCCTCACATGTCTTCTCGAGCCGCACCGGGTCCGATAAGGAAGTCACCCACTAATGAATCGCGTCGCCTGCCCTGTGGATCGGGATTACTTGATCACACGGTCACTTGGTTTTCCCGACAGCATCTTTCGCCGCAGGTCCGAGCTACTCCGCATGCGCCCAGCCAGCTCTTGAGGGCAAAGGGAGCCCATGACAGCGCTCGCGGTCGAGAGACACTACGTCATCTTGGAAGCAGCTCTATCCCTTCCGCTGCACCAGCTCCATTAGCATGAAGGCGATGGCGTACAGAAGGCCAATGACCGCGCCGGCCGCATAGGCTCTTGGGCTTAATCCCCCGAATCTCGTCACGGCCACCCAGGAAACGTTTGCAATCCCCAGGCTGGCGAAGGAGGTTGCCAGGGCCAGGTACGAGAGATCCCGCCAGATCCGCATAGGTCATCACTCCTTCGAATGTTAGCCCGCCATGGGCAGGCTATCTGTTCGCTCCTTCAGGCCTCGTGTCCAAAGGCGGATATTCGATCATTATTCTTGCGCATGGTCTGAAGTTGTTTTTTCCGCTTCTTCCTTTGAGAGAGGGTTGGGATGAGGGCATTTATCCGAAGGAGTGTATGGGTCAATAAGGCCGCTAGTGCCGTTCCAACCAATTACGCCAAAATGGTGAGGCTAGGGAAAGCGATAGTTCTTAGCAGGACAACTGTCGGCGATTAGCCGCAACAAGTTGGAACGGCACTAGATGGGGCGACAGTTCTGACAGGGGCGATATCTCTTCCGCAACGCCTCCCGCTGCGTGGTGAAATAGACCACATTCTGCTCCGGGATACTCCGGGCACTGTGACAGCTAGGGAGGCAGAGGCTTTTGCTCGTCCCATTTCCCACGAAGCGGATCCTCCGCGTAGCCAGGCGCGCGAGACCCACGAGATCGACACCTTCGAAGGCCAACAGCTTCGCCTTCACCCCAGGGCCGCCCGCAGAGTAATGCCCGATCCGGCCATCGGTCCGGACAACGCGATGGCACGGGATCAGGAAGGGGATCGGGTTCCTGGCCAAAGCCGTCCCGACGGCGCGAACCGCCCGTCGGGCGCCGATCTCCTTCGCCACCCACTGGTACGAGCGCACCTCGCCGGCAGGGATCTCCAGGGTCTTCTTCAAGACCAGACGCTGAAATGGTGTGAGACCGGAGAAGTCCAATGTGGCCGAGAAGCTCCGCTTCCCCGTCGAATGATCCACGACCCGCCTTGCCAGGCCCTTCGCCAAGCGGAGATCCCGCACCGGTCTGACGCCGAACGCCCTGACGCACCTCCGTTCAAAGCCGCGTACACCTGACCCAAGGGCCGCATAGCAGACGGCGCTGCCGCGAAAGGCCACATAGAGTTGTCCGAGCGGGGTTGAAATCGAAGCGTACCGAATGGTGTTGAGATCTTTTCTAGCTGTGTGCATCAGTGCCCTTCGAACGGCAGCCCGGAAACCCGGACCCGTCTGTATGATATCACGTAACGCCCTCAGAGATGTCACGACGCGAGATACCGCTCGAGCTTCTCGACAAACGTGGCGCTCCATCGCGCACGTTCAACCTGCCTGAAGAGCAGGGGGAGACTCTCATCAGAAAGCTGGGTCCACCCATCGGCCCTTCCGTCCAGAGCTGCCGGCGGCGTGAGTTGGGCCATACGAACCCAGAGGTCACCGTGGTCAGTGAATCGTATCTCTGCCCCTTCGGTCTCGGCCGCAGCCAGAATTGCCTCCCGGAGCGCTTCACGAGAGACAGCTCGCAGATCAAAGGCCTGTCCATCGTCCTGGGCTGTGACGTCTGCTGATCGACGATGGTCGGAAGCGCTGATCGACAGGGTTGAAGTCGTCACTGGGCGGTCGTTCCAGACGGGGCAGATGTCCTTGTAGGCACACCAGTGGCAGAGGGTGCTCTTGATCGGCTTGAACTCGGTATCGGCCTCGATCCGATCGATCAGAGCGATGGTCGTTGCCTTCAGCCTGTCCAGCGCCTCCGGCGTCCGTCTGGATCGTAGCTCCTTGCCAAAGGCCAGATAGTGCCAGACCAGCTCGATCTCTTTGGCCTGGGGCCACGTCCCTTGCACCCCGAGCTGATAGAGGGCCAGTTGCCGATCGGCATCGAGCACGCCCTGGACCGGAAGTCGACCGGAGGTCTTATAGTCATGGATCTCGTAGCGCCCCGACCCTACGCTCACAAGACGATCGATGTATCCTTGAATCCGGTAGCGGCCAGCCGGGTCGAGGGAGGATGTCACGCGATGTTCCAACCCCAGCGTCTGCCCACGGTCGAACGGCTTGTGGGCATCGTGATAGTCCTTCAGACACCGCTCGCCGAGCCGCTTGTAATCTTCGATTGAGCGGTCCCGCTTGACGATCCTGACCTGATCATGCCACCGCCGCCGCCACTCAGTATCATAGTAGTTCAGCAGTTCATCCAGGTGTGGATGCTTTTCAAGCTGGAGGTCTCGATAGAGCCTGTTCAGTGCCTCGTGGACCCGCGATCCGAGGAACGCTTCAATAGACTCCTCCTCGCGAGGGATCCGATCGATATAGCGATATCTGTACTGGCGGGGACAGGATTCGTAGGTAGAGATTCGGGATGGCGAGTAGACCGGCGATGTTCCTAGCTTATGCATATCCCATGGCGCGGAGGAACTCAGAGACAGAACGGAATTGGACGAACGGGTTGGCCCTTCGCTCCTCGCCGATGGAGCTGGAGAGCCGACCGGCGGCATAGTTGTGGCCCGGCAAGACCACGATCTTGTCGTCGAGCTTCATCAGTGTATTGACCAGTGAATCATACATCTGCTCGGGGTTGCTCCCCGGTAGATCGACCCGGCCGCAAGAGCCGATGAACAGGGTGTCCCCGGAGATCAGATGATCCTGGACCAGGAAACACTGAGAGCCCGGCGTGTGGCCAGGGGTATGGATCAACGTAATCGCGATGTCGCCAAGCTTCAGCGTGTAGCCGCTGTCGGCCCCCACGATGTTCGATCCGGCGAGTGGCGTGAGATGGCCGGCCTCGGCCTTATTGATCACCACTTTGGCGTCTACCTTCTCGAGGAGCTCCGCGATCCCCTGAATTTGCAGTCCGAACAGCTTGCCACCTACATGATCGGGGTGGGTGTGGGTGACCAGGATGTGGGTGATCCTCATGTCATCAGCCTCGGCGAGCTTCACGATTCGATCGATCTCCCAGGCCGGATCAACCACGGCGACCTCCCTCGTTTTGGTCGAGCCGATAAAGTAGACATAGTTGGCCATTTGGCCCAATTCAACTTGCTTCAGGTAGAGGCTCGATTGTGTCACTGGCACCCCTCGGGAAAGACGATCCTATCTATAATTGAGTGGTCCTCTCGGTAGCGGATTGCCTGGGGGCATCTGTGCAGCCCCGCCGCGCCGCTACGAGACAGTAGATGCCTCGGCGAACACTTCAGGGTGGACAACCCTGGCCAGTCGCTCCAGACCCTCGACGAGCCGCGGCCCAGGGCGGCCGTAGAGGCTCTCGGGAAGGCAATGAATCCGTCCTGCCTGAACCGCCCGCAGCCGATCCCAACCTGGCCGCCCTCCCACCTTCGTCACGTTCATCTTCTTCTGAAGCGTCCCACACCAGCACAGGATCACATGGTCTGGGTCTCGGTCCCAGACCTGCGATTCGTGGACGACAAAGCTCGCCGCCTCGACATCTTTGAAGAGCAGGTCGGCGCCGGCCAGTTCGCTCATCTGCACAATCCAGCTCTGCCGTCCAGGGCAAATGAGTGGCGTCGGCCACCACTCCCAGTACAGTGTTGGTCGGTGAGCCGCCTGGTGCGCCCTCGCCCGGACCACCTCGATCCGACTCTGAAGGTCCGCGTTGAGGTGGCGCGCAGCTTCGGGAACTCCGGTCGCCTCGCCGACCCTTTCGATATCCCCGAAAACGTCGTCCAAGCGCTTCGGGTCCAAGACCAGAAACGGCACTCCCAGCCGCTCAAGAGCCGGGATGTTCCGCTCCATCCCCGGCACGCTGAGAGAGGCTAAAATCAGGTCTGGTTCAAGGGCGGCGACCTTGGCCATGTCGATTTTCAGGTCAGGCCCAACCCTGGGCAGGTCCCCGACCTGTGGGGGAAAGTCGGACCAATCGTCCACCCCGACCACCCGGGCCCAGAGCCCGAGCGCAAAAAGAATCTCGGTGTTGCTGCAGGTCAATGACACAATACGCTTCGGGATGCTGAGGCTCATCTCGTCCTGGCCCCTCTCACCCTTCCCCCTTCCCCAGCGCGAGAAGAGAGCGGGGGTGGTGGGGGTTACTTGATCGAACGACCCCCATCCATAACCACCACTTGACCGGTGATGAAGTCCGAGCCTTCCAGAAGGAAGAGGACGGTATTCGCGACGTCTGCCGGGTCGCCGATCCGTTTGAGGGGCGTGGCTCTGATGATCGCTTCACGCTCCTTGTCGCCATACTCTTCCGGCAGCAACACCGATCCTGGCGCCACGGCGTTCACCTGCACCTCCGGCGCCAGTGCCTTGGCCAGCCCTTTGGTCAGCGTGATCAGCGCGCCCTTGGAGACAGAATAGGGAAGGAAGTCAGCCCACGGCGCGATCCCGGCGACATCGGCCACATTGATGATCTTCCCCTCTCCGCGGCGACGCATCTGGAGCCCAAGACGCCTGGCCAGCAGGAACGGCCCCGTGAGGTTCACTCGGAGGAACTGGTCCCAATCCTGCGCGGTGATCTTCTCCAGCGGCGTCCTGTAGAAGAGGGCGGCGCTATTCACCAGGACATCGATCTTCCCGAACGCCTGGGTCGCCCGGTCGGCCAGCGCCTCAACCTCCTCCTGCTGCGCGAGGTCGGCCTGAACGGCCACAGCCCGCCGACCGAGACCCTCCACCGCCAGGGCTGTGGCGCGAGCCTCGGGCGCGCTATTCTTATAGTGGACCACGATGTCCATGCCGCGGCCCGCCATCGCCAGGGCGATGGCACGGCCGACACGCCTGGCTGCGCCCGTCACCAATGCTGTCCGGCCGAGTAGCTCCATCCGTTCCTTCTAGCTAGGGCCGGCCTCTGCCCGCAAGCGCTTCACCGCATCCACCATATTGATCAGCTTTCCTTTCGCCTCATCGATCGTCCTGGTCTTCAGGCCGCAGTCGGGGTCGATCCAGAGCGACTCCTTCGGCAG
>JBGQIR010000019.1:0-15872 GCA_041498535.1 Methylomirabilis sp. (SeqCode) | reverse complement strand
TACGAAGTCAGCGGGTCGTCAAGGAGTAGGTGTCCGAGGAGGACACCGAAGATCGGCGCCAGAAAGATAAAGGTGGAGAGGAGGCTGGCCGAGTGGCGCTTGAGCAGAGCCGTGAACGCCACAAAGGTCAACCCGGCGGCGTGTCAGGGCAGGGGAGGAGAGGGAAACAGCTATTATAATGCAGTCAATTATTTCGGGTTCAGCTCTTTCGGGACGTTATGGCGAAGAAGGCCGCCGTCAGGGGCTTCAAACGTTTGCTCTTGCAGGCCGGGCACTCCATCCCTTCCGCTTCCCGCGCTCCTTCAAGGAGAGGGTCAGCGAGAACTCTTTTCCGCAGTCCTGGCATTGGAATTCATAGCTCGGCATGGCCTCCTCCCCACGGAATGAACCCCGTTCCGTCTATGCTCAAGGTGGGTTGGAAGCCCGAGGTTGTCAACCGGGGAGGTGAAACTTTGGCTGATGGCACGGGCAAGAGGGTTATCCGTCTACCCAATTATCACCCGCAAAGAAGAGAGCGCAATGGGATGGGAAAAATTACGGGGAACTTGTTGGTGCCGAAGGGGGGACTCGAACCCCCACGGGTGTAAGCCCACCGCCCCCTCAAGACGGCGTGTCTACCAGTTCCACCACTTCGGCCCGCAGGTATGATGACAACTGCCGCCCCCGCCTGTCAACGGAAATCTGGCCTCGTCGCCTCTTATGATCAGTCCACTCTTTCCTTGCAAGAGGACCGTTTTGCCTTGAACCGCTCAGTCTCATTGAGTATAGTGAGAGGTAGCTCGTCATCGTTCAATTCATCATCTGGCAAGACCCCTTAGAGGAGAATCGCATGGGTCATCACATGAAGCGAATCGGTCTGTTGATCGTGGGGGTGATCCTTGTCGCATGCGCAACTGCTCACATTGAAGAGCAGCGGATCATCACCGGGCGAATTACCGACCAACAGGGCCGCCCAGTTCCGAAGACCCCCGTGCTGGTGGTGGGACGGAAGCTCGACCTGGATCTGAAGTTTGAATACAAGGAACTCGACAGGCGGCAGTTGAAGGTCCTGACCGACCACGACGGCCGTTACAGAGCTGAATTCATCCCGAGCGACCTCGGGAATAATCTCTACCTCTTCTTTTACGCCGAGGAGGGGTTCGATGGCGTCCGCTTTGAGAAGCCGGATGGGGTCGATGTCACCAGCCGATTAAAGGAGGCGAGAGAGCTGAAGTTCGATCAGACACTCATCGATAACCCGAAATGGAAAGAGGTTCAGCAGAGGATCGCCCAGTATGGCGCTGATTCGATGAGAGGAAAGGTTCTGCGTCAGTTGGGGCTCCCTGAACGGATCGACCGTGCGGTTGGTAACCCGCCGACAGAAACGTGGTGGTACTTTACCAAAGGGATCAGTTACCGCTTCGCCGGGCCGATGATGGAGGGCTCGTACACGTTCCAGCCGATCCGCGGCGTGCTGCCGCCTCCTCTCAGGAAGTAGCGCAATCGAACTCCTCCGTCCCCCTTCCACCGCTCGACTGGGCTCGTCGCACGCTTGCTAGCTCAGAAGAATCGTTTATAATAAAGGTTCGCTCTCTCGGGAGATTCTTGCGTGAATATCCTCGGGGAAAGGTGATCCATGTCACATGGCAAGATCATCATCAGGGGCGCGAGGGAGCACAATCTGAAGGGGATCGATCTCGATATCCCCCGCGACAAGCTGGTGGTCATCACCGGCGTCTCCGGCTCCGGAAAGTCCTCACTGGCCTTCGACACCATCTATGCGGAGGGGCAACGCCGCTACGTCGAATCGCTCTCCGCCTACGCCCGCCAGTTCCTGGAGCAGATGGACAAGCCGGATGTGGATCTGATAGAGGGCCTTTCGCCGGCGATCTCCATCGAGCAGAAGAGCACCAGCAAGAACCCCCGCTCAACAGTGGCGACGGTCACGGAGATCTATGACTACCTCCGGTTGCTGTTCGCCCGGGTGGGCAAACCGCACTGTTACTCCTGCGGCAAGCCAATCGCGTCGCAAACCGTGCAACAGATCGTGGATCAGGTCATGGCGCTTCCGGCGGGGACGAAGTTCCAGGTCCTGGCCCCGGTCGTGCGTGGCCGCAAAGGGGAGTATCGGCAGATCTTTGCCGACATGCGCAAACAGGGGTTCGTCCGGGTTCGGGTGGACGGCAAGTCCCGCGAGCTGGAGGAATCGATCGAGCTGGACAAGAACAAGAAGCACACCATCGAGGTGGTGGTGGACCGGCTCATCCTGAAAGACGATGTCAGAAAGCGGCTCGCCGACTCGCTGGAGACCGCCCTCAAACTCAGCGAAGGGGTCGTGACCATCAACCTTCTTGAGCCGCCGAATGACCTGACCTTTTCCGAACGTCTGGCCTGCATCGATTGTGGCGTGAGCTACCCGGAGATTAGCCCCCGCATTTTCTCCTTCAATAATCCGCACGGTGCCTGCCCGACCTGCGACGGTCTGGGTACGAAGCTGGAGGGGCGGATCGAGAACCTTCCCGGCATATTGGAGCCGTGGTATAGCAGCCCCAGCGTCCACTATCTGGACCGCCGTTATAAGGAGACCTCTTCCTCCAGGGTTCGAGAGGAGATCGAGAACTATGTCGAGCAGTTGGCCAGCGTGAGCCCCTGCCCAGAGTGTCATGGGGCGCGCCTGCGAAAGGAGTCGTTGGCCATCAAGGTGGACAACAAGTCCATTGCGGAGGTGACGCGATACTCGGTCAAGGAGGCGCTCAGGTTCTTCCAGGACCTATCGCTCAGCGAGAAAGACCGTGAGATCGCCCGCCGCATCCTGAAGGAGTTGCGCGAGCGCTTGACCTTTCTCGTCAACGTCGGACTCGAGTACCTGACCCTGGACCGGACTGCGGCCACCCTGGCTGGCGGGGAGGCACAGCGGATCCGGCTGGCCACCCAAATCGGCAGCTCACTGGTCGGTGTCCTCTACATCCTGGACGAGCCGAGCATCGGGCTGCATCAAAGAGATAACGTCCGCCTCCTGAACACCTTGAAGCGCCTCCGGGACCTGGGGAACACGGTGCTCGTTGTGGAGCACGATGAAGAGACGATTCGGTCCGCCGATTACGTCATCGATCTAGGTCCCGGGGCCGGGATCTCCGGAGGGAGGGTAGTGGCCTGCGAACCTCCTAACAACATCATCAAGCACAAGACCTCTCTCACCGGTCAGTACTTGTCCCGCCGCCTCAAGATCCCTGTCCCCCGCGTGCGGCGTGCAGGCAATGGACAGGTTGTGATTGTCGTCGGCGCCAGAGAGCACAACCTCAAGAACATCGAGGTGGAGATCCCCCTGGGTCTCTTCGCGTGCGTCACCGGCGTCTCCGGCTCGGGGAAGAGTACCCTGGTGAACGAGATACTACGACGGGCATTGAATCGACGGCTCTATGGCTCCCTGGAGCGGGCGGGCGAGCATGACAAGCTCCTTGGTGCCGAGCACATCGACAAGGTGATCGACATCGACCAATCGCCAATCGGCCGGACGCCACGCAGCAACCCCGCCACGTACACCGGTGTCTTCAGCTTCATACGAGAGCTGTACGCACTGGTCCCGGAATCGCGTGTAAGGGGCTACAAGCCAGGCCGCTTCAGTTTCAACGTCAAAGGGGGGCGCTGCGAGGCCTGTCAGGGCGACGGACTCATCCAGATCGAGATGCACTTTCTGCCGGACGTCTACGTGACCTGCGACGTCTGCAAGGGGGCGCGTTACAATCGGGAGACGCTGGAGATCACCTATAAGGGGAAAAGCATCGCTGGCGTACTGAACATGACGGTGGAAGAGGCCTTGGAATTCTTTCAGCCGGTCCCCAAGATCAAGGAGAAGCTCCAAACCCTCTTCGACGTCGGCTTGGGTTACATCAAATTGGGGCAGTCGGCCACGACGCTTTCGGGTGGCGAGGCGCAGCGCGTGAAGCTTTCCCGGGAACTCAGCAAACGTGGGACCGGGCAAACCCTGTACATCCTGGACGAGCCGACGACCGGACTGCACTTCCATGACATCCGACAACTCCTGGAGGTCCTGCACCGCCTGACTGATGCCGGCAACACTGTCCTGGTCATTGAGCACAACCTCGAGGTCATCAAGACCGCCGACTGGATCATCGACCTGGGCCCTGAGGGCGGGGATGAAGGCGGGCAGGTCGTCGCCGCGGGTCGACCAGAAGATGTGGCCACCCATCCGACATCTTACACCGGCCAGTTCCTAAGGAGATGCCTCGCTCGGTAATGACGGCAGCCTGCTGTTCCCTTCGCGTTCGAGGGTCCTCCCAAGAACCGCAAGAATGATGGCCTGCAGCATAAAGGCGAAGGGTACAGTCCAGGTACATCGGTAACATTTTAGTCCGGGGACATGGGTAACACTTTAGGCATACTTGTGGGCACCGAAGGAGGTGCCCTATGCCCTGGAGGCAAATGTCACCCATGGACCAGAAAACCCAGTTCATCGCGGATCATCTGCGGCGCACCCTGTCGATCACGGAGCTCTGCGAGCGGTATGGCATCAGCCGAAAAACCGGCTATAAGTGGATCGACCGGTATCTCACGTACGGCCCTTATGGGCTCGACGAGCGCTCACGAACACCGAGCAACTGCCCGCATCAGACCCCGGACTACGCCGTTGCCGCCATTCTTGAGGCCCGGCGGCGGCATCCCTCCTGGGGCGCCAAGAAACCGCTGGCCATCCTCGGCAAGCGCCATCCCACCTGGCCCTGGCCCGGACGCTCCACCGTCTGCGACATCTTGAGCCGCCACGGGCTGGTCCCCAAGAAGCGCCACCGCCGACGGATCGGGCACCCCGGTAAACCGACCACGCTCATCGCCGCGCCCAATGAGGTCTGGACGGCCGACTTCAAAGGCCACTTCAAAACCGGCGATGGGCTCTACTGTTCTCCGCTGACCGTGGCCGATGGCTACAGCCGCTATCTGCTCGGCTGCCAAGCCCTGCTCTCGACGGCTGTCGGGGAGGCCAAACCTGTGTTCGCCCGCTTGTTCAAAGAGTTCGGCTTGCCTCAGCGGATCCGCACCGACAACGGCGTGCCCTTCGCCACCAACACGCTTGCCCGACTCTCGCAGCTCTCCGCGTGGTGGGTGCGCCTCGGGATCCTCCCCGAGCTCATCGAACCGGGCAAACCCCAACAAAACGGCCGGCATGAACGCATGCATCGGACCCTCAAAGCCGAAACGACTCGCCCGCCTGCCGCTACCCTACGCGCGCAACAGCGCAAGTTCAATCACTTCCGGGAGGAATTCAACACCGAGCGCCCCCACGAAGCCCTGGATCTGCAACCCCCCGCGTCAGTCTATGCCCCGTCCCCGCGGGCCATGCCCGACCGGCTGCCCCCACTGGAATACCCCGACCGGTTCGAGACCCGGTACGTGAGCGCGAACGGGGGGATTCGGTGGAACGCCCAATGGGTCAACGTCTCCATTACGTGTGTCGGGGAGTACGTCGGCCTCGAAGAAATCGATGCGGGCATCTGGAACGTCTATTTCGGGCCACTCACGCTGGGACGCCTGCTCGAAAAACACATGCGGATCGAGGATGCATTTGGTAGACTGAAACGCCATCTGTAACCCATGTCCCCGGACTTGTTTGTACCTATGTCCCCGACTGCTCACAGACGGCGATTATCCTGGCTGGCGGCTCAATCATCTCCAAGGGGTCTCTCGCGGCGGTGAGCCCTAAACTTCTCCTGCCGATTGCGAACCGGCACTTGGTGGAATACCTGGCGTCTGTTCTCGCGGCTGCGGGGGTCAGGCGGCTGATCATCTCGCTGGATTCCGCTTCGGGCGAGGCCGCCGCGCGGCTGGCGGACCACTTTCGCGGCTCGTCGCTGCATATCGAGTGCGTGATGCAGGAAGCGCCCCGTGGGACGGGGGGATCGCTGAAAGAGGTCGAGCCATTGATTCAAGGCGGTCCATTTTGGGTGGTCAGCGGGGATTTGTTCCTTAAGACTGGGCTTCGCCAAATGGTGGCCTTCCATCGGGAGCTTGGTTCGCCGGCGACGGTGGCAGTCTTTCGAATCCATGAGCCTGCCTGGGAGATGGAACGGGTTGAGGTCGATGCCAACCGACGCGTCAGAGCGATCCATCGGATTCACCCTATGCAGAACCGGCGGAGCATGCTGCGGCCTGCCGGGCTGTACTTGTTCGAGCGAGCGGTGCTAGATTTGATTCCCAAAGGGGGCCACTTTGACCTCAAAGAACAGCTCTTTCCTGGCCTCGCAGAACGAGGGATGCCTGCGGGCATTTGGGAGATCGCGGGATACTGCCGGACGATTTCGAGCGTCTCCGACTACTTCGCCGCGAACCGGGACGTCCTGCTTGGGCGCGTTCAATTCCAAGGAATGCCGACGTGGCCTTTCCCTGAAGGTTCGGCCTGGCCTCGCCCACGGATCTCGCCCACCGCGATCCTGTTAGATCCCGTGGTGGTCGGTCCAGGTTCCAGCATCGGTGAGGGGGTCGTGGTGACCGGACCCACGACGATCGGCGAAAACTGTGAAGTCGAAGCTAATGCCATCCTCGACGAGTGCATGGTGCTTTCGGACTCGAGGGTGGGCCAAGGCGCCCGACTTACCCGATGTATTCTCGGCGAAGGATCAAAGGTCGAAGACGGAGCGGTCCTACGCGAAATGATCATTTTAGAGAAGCCGGAAGAGGCAGGTGATCTAGCCATATTCCCTGGCAAGCACGTCGCCCTCGACTCCACCGGGCTCATGATTCCAGCGGGTCGGCAACCCATGGCGAGGAAGGTCTATCTCTTGGTGAAGCGGGGCGTCGATCTATTCTTCTCGGGCCTTGGCCTTGCGGTGTCCGCCCCTCTCATCCCCCTCATCGCGATTGCCATCAAGCTTGACTCCGAGGGTGAGGTCATCTTTTGCCAGCGCCGTTGGGGGCTGCACGGACGGGAATTCACGATGTATAAGTTCCGATCTATGGTGGCCAACGCGGAAGAGCTGAAGCGGAAGCTCCTCGTCAGCAACGAGGTCGACGGGCCGATGTTCAAGATCATCGCGGACCCACGGATCACCAGGGTGGGGCGGTTTCTCCAGGCGAGCAACCTGGATGAACTGCCGCAGCTCTGGAATGTGTTGCGGGGGGAAATGAGTTTGGTCGGACCGCGTCCGCTCTCGATCGACGAAATGCGCTTCAGCCCTCGATGGAGGGATATCCGAATGTCGGTGCGGCCCGGACTTACCGGGCTCTGGCAGGTGAAGGCGCATACCAAGGTCTCCTTCGCCGATTGGATTCGGTGTCACATTTACTATGTCAGGAACATGTCGCTTTGGCTGGATCTGAAGATCTTAATCAAGACCGCCTGTAAGCTGTTCCGTGGCTAGCCCCAATGCTGTTCACTTAAGTATCCTAATGTGATTCTGGATCATCATGCGTTTGGTACTCGACCGCTTCCGCGGACGCAGCGGGTAGCTGCTCATCTTGCGTTTGAGCCCTCGTGGATTGCGGCGCGATCGACTCGATACCACGCGTTCTTCCCGGCTCTCCACCAATACCGCCTCATGGAATGTTGTCCTGTCCCGAGGGGGGAATTGACGCGAACCGCGCGATGTTGCGGTGGACCACGCGAACCGCGTGAAGGAAGGAAAGTCGATCCGGATCTTCATCCGCCTTCAGCGCGGCTTCGTGCATCAGGCTGCGAACGGCAAAGTGCGCCATCATCAAGCCGTAGAACTCCTGCTTGACCAGGTCCGGAGTCTTGCTCCGCAACACGATTCTGGAGCCGCGCAAATGGGTCTTGAGTTCGTCCAGCGCCGTCTCGATCTCCCAACGCTCGTGGGCCAGCGCAGCCAGTTCCGCGGCGGGTGCCGCTTCATGATCCAGAATGGTCGTCAGCAGTCGATAGATGGGCTCGGCGCCGGGAACACCCTCCAACCGGTATTCGACGACTCGAACGACGACGCCATGGTTGCCGTGACGCTGATCCTTCGGCGAGGCATAGACTCGGCTCAGGTAAGAACCATCGGGCAGTCTTTTTTCGCACGGCAAGCGGAGGTTCTTTTTTATTCTCCAGAGCAGATCAGCGCCGGTCGCGCGTGCCTGGTTCCACAATTCGAACCCGAAGAAGTTCCGATCGGCAAGACACAACATCCCCTTGCGCAGAGAAGGCAGCACGTCCTTTGCAAGCGTGATCTCCCCGGTTTCGACGCCTCCCATGCGGTTCCCAAACAAGACATGGGTGCCGTTTTCGACCAGAGAGACGAACCGCAGCTGTGGAAACGCGCTGCTCCCCCGGCTGGCGGAAGGCCGACCGAACGTCTTTTCATTGTCCTTCTCGTCGGCGATATCCAGCGTGCTGCCGTCCAGGCTGACCATCCGCCAGCTCCGGTACCAGGCGCCTTTGGTCGATGCCACAGCGATTGGTTTCACCACGTCATCGTGCAGCGCCTGGACCGGCTCCCACCCCAACCGCGTACGCGCCTGAGAGATCCCCGATTTGCCGACCACCTTGACAGTCGCGCCGGGCCCCAGAAGCCACTGGATGCCCTCGAGCAGGCCACGCAAGATCTCGCGATACGACGACTGCATGTACAACGCCAGGGCAATGACGTAGTAGACGACCACGTGTGCCGGCAGATCCCTCTGTCGAATGCTTGTCCTTCTGGTCCTGCGAAGAATAGCCTCTATCGCTGTCAGCGAAAAGGTCTTCGTCAGCACGCCAAGACTGATGTAATCGGTAATGCGAGCCCCCTTCGGCAGTTCGGCAATCGTCCGTGCCATGTGCGGCCCTCCTGTTCTGGCTCCCCCCTGTGGAAGCCCAAACAGGATACCACACAAGACAAGTTAAGTGAACAGTATTGGGGCTAGGGGGGATCCTGAGCAATCGAACGGCGCCGCGTGTCGTATAGGACAGAACTTTCACACAGTGTGGCTGGTAGTAAGCATCGGCTTGATCGGGCCGCTACCTCGTGATCAGACCTCAGCGTTCGTGGTGGCACAATCCGCTAGAGATCGCTTCGTTCGTGGCCCTGTTATTCGGGGACTACATCGAGAAATCAGGGGAGGGATTTGTTGAGGGCCGCGAGGAGAGGCTAGCCTGATAACGTATCTTGGCTTGGGCTCATCGCGTCTGGAAGAACGCGCCTACGCCTTCGATGACATACGTATGCATTTCCTCTGTTAGTTCTGGGTAGACTGGAAGCGCTAGGGCCTCGCGGGCAGCCCGTTCAGCCTCTGGGAAGTCCGCCTCTTTGTGCCCGAGGAAAGCGAAACACTCTTGGAGGTGGAGAGGCTTGGGGTAGTAAATGGCGGTGCTGATACCTCGTGAACTGAGGAAGCGAGCCAACTCATTGCGCCGGCTAGTCCTGAGAACATATTGATTGAAGACGTGCCGCGCCGTCTTGGGGATCTCGGGGAGGGTCAGCCCGTCGGGGCCCTCGAAGCCAAGAGCTCGAAACGCATCGTTGTACCGGCTGGCCCGGGCCTGTCGAGCCTCGGTCCACCTGTCAAGGCTCCTGAGTTTGACCAGGAGGACCGCGGCCTGTAGTTCATCCAGGCGAAAATTCCCGCCTACCCGCGGGTGATCGTACTGACCTTCGCTGCCATGCTGCCTCAGGCTGCGAAGGAGATCTGTCAACTTGGGGTCGTTCGTCAAAACCATCCCACCATCCCCGAACGCGCCCAAATTTTTCGTCGGGTAGAAGGAGAGACAGCCAAGGGTCCCGATGCCTCCCGCCCGCTGACCATCGTCTGTCTCGGCACCGATGGCCTGAGCCGCATCCTCGATAATGGCCAAGTGATGTCGGGCCGCCAGCGAGAGGAGCGGTTCCATCTCAGCGCACCGACCGAACAGGTGGACCGGAAGGAGGACTTTGGTCTTCGGCGTCACCCGGTCCTCCACCTGGGATGGCTCCAGGTTAAGGCTGACGGGGTCGATATCGACAAAGACCGGCCTTGCACCAACACGGACAATGGAGCCGGAGGTAGCAAAGAAGGTATACGGGGTGGTGATCACCTCGTCGCCGGGGCCGATCCCGAGAGCCATCAGGGCACTCAGAAGGGCATCGGTCCCGGACGAGACTCCCACAGCGTAGCGGGTTCCACAGTATCGGGCGATTTCCTGTTCGAGGGCGGTGACTCGCTGGCCGAGGATGAAGTGTTGGCTCTCGCACACGGCGTCCAGCGCAGCACGCACTTCGTCTCGGATGGTGAGGTACTGTGAGCGAAGGTCCAGAAATGGCACGTTCAACTGAGTCTCCCGACCTGAATCGTGGCAAGTCAAATGATGTAGCGCCACCATTCTTACCCTCAAAAGCATCGGGTTGTCAACCAGGAATTCGCGCCGGAGAGTCAAGAAGCGGGCTCCGTGAGGGGCAGGCTTGAGCCCTTCGGCATGTTCGAGGATCGTTGGCAACGAAGATGCCCATTGTCGGCTACGGCCCCCGGAAGGAGGTGCCTTCATTTTTTTCTTGCAATTTTGTCAAAACGCGATATAAGGCATTTAAGCAACGGCGTTCCACGGAGGTGGGGCATCGACCAACAACTTTCACGAAGGGGGGTAGATCGTTGCAAGCACTCGGGAGACACCTGTTGATTGAACTACACGGTTGTAACCCGGAGTTGCTGAAAAAAGTTGACGTTGTCAAGGAGATTCTGGTTTCTGCGGCGAAAGCCTGTAAGGCGACAATCGTGCATACGTCCTTCCACGAGTTCAACCTTTTCGGCGTGAGCGGCGTGGTGGTTATCGCCGAATCACACTTCTCCATTCACACCTGGCCGGAGTATAGGTATGCGGCGGTTGACATCTTCACCTGCGGAGATGTCATCAAGCCGGAGGAGGCCGTGGACTACATCGCCGCCCGGTTTCGGTGCAAGAAGCCGTCGGTTCTCGAGATGCGGCGGGGCATCATCCCCGGACATGTCGGGAAGCTCCTACACAAACTCCCCGCGTCCACGGGAAAACCTGTCGATGCCGATCAAGAACTTTCGCTGGTTCATTGATGCGTTAAGCCCAGAGGAAGGGCACCTGCACGGCATTCAGCGAGTTCTGTACTCAACCCAGACCCCCTACCAATCTCTCGACATTCTGGAGCTGGGTAGCTACGGGAAGGCACTCGTCCTCGACGGATGTCAGTTATGACGGACGGAGTTCTTCCTTGTCCGTCATTGGTCACCAGGACACCCCCTAACGCTTCGAATTCGCCTGTCAACGCACTTCGTTTTCGCCCTCCGGCATTATTGCCCGTACGTGGAACTTCCGGGTTCGTATGTCTTCTTCCTCCCACACCCGGGCGACAAGGATGGCCTTCCCGTCGTATAGCGACATTTGGCAGAACTTCCGGTCTGGTCACTTTGACACCGCCGCTCAGGCTGCAATAGCCAAAGCTGAACTTTCCCAGGAGCAGTCTTATCATTACGTCACTGATGCCTTCGCCTACTATGACCCTGCGATTTTCAGAGATACAAGCTTATTCATTATCCAATTGGTCATTATTTTCATTCTCGTGGTTGGAATAATCCTTCTTGCTGTGTTGAAGCGCCGGAGGTAATGGCATGCCGATTCAAGACCACCAGTTGCTGATCGAGGCGTTTAGCCCACACGAGGGCCATGTGCATGGTGTTACAGGTGTCATCGCCGCCAGCCGGTCCCCCTACCAAACTATCGAGCTCGTCGAGCTGGGGAGTTACGGGAAGGCGCTTATCCTAGATGGGAAGGTGCAGTCAACGACGTTGGATGAGTTCATCTATCACGAGAGCATCGTCCATCCAGCAATGCTCTGTCATCCGGCGCCGCGGCGGGTCTTCGTCGTAGGAGGAGGGGAAGGTGCCCCTCTTCGAGAGATTCTAAAGCATCGGAGCGTGGAAAGCGTGCTCTTGGTGGATATCGACAGTGAGGTCGTGGAACTTTGCCGGCGTTACCTTCCAGAGATGAGCGCTGGAGCATTTGAGGATGAACGGGTTCGGGTCGAGTTTAGGGACGCCAGAGCCTTCCTGGAATCTTCGGACCAGTCATTTGATGTCATGATCATCGACATCTCTGAGCCTGTAGAAGAGGGCCCAGCGTATCTTCTATTCACTCAAGAGTTTTATAAGATAGTTTTCAATCGACTCACCGAGCAGGGCGCGCTGGCCGTCCAGGCAGGAACGATAAGCCTCGCCGGCTTGGAGTGTTTTGCGGCCGTGCACGCCACGCTCCAAAGCGTCTTTCCTGTTGTAGCACCTTACTTCGCGGACATCCCGTCCTTCGGCAGGCCATGGGGGTTCATCTTGGCTGGCAAAGGAAAGCATCCTGCTCAGTTCAGCCGGGACGACATTAACCGTGCCATTCGGTCCAATATTCACGGTGAATTGCGGTACTACGATGGCGAAACGCATACCATGAGCTTTTCACTTCCGAAACATGTGAGAGAGCGCTTGGCCATGGAAAAGCGGATTATCGAGGATAACCATCCTCTGTTCACATTCCGATAGGAGTGTAACAGTGGCCGCTAACGCGGATCGCCAACTCAGAACGCCTCTGTTCGATGCGTTGGTCAGCCTCGCCGAGAGTCGTAAGGTCTCCTTCCACACGCCCGGTCATAAGAGCGGCAAAGGGATCTCCACGCGGTTTCGAAAGTTCGTCGGGCCCAAGATCTTCACTATCGACCTGACGACGCTTGATGAGGTCGATTGTCTGCAACGGCCGGTAGGGGTCATCAAGGAAGCCCAGGAACTTGCAGCCGAGGCCTACGGGGCTGATCATTCCTTCTTCCTGGTTAACGGGACGACCGGTGGCAACCATGCGATGGTTCTTTCCGCAGCCAATCCTGGGGACGAGGTCTTGGTGGCGAGAAATGCCCATAAATCGATCCTGACTGGGATCATCCTGAGCGGTGCTATACCCCGGTTCTTCCCGCCGGCATTCGATCCGGAGCTGGGGATCCTGTTGAACGTGACGGTGGATGAGGCCAGGCGAGCCACGGAGCGGCATCCGAATGCCAAAATCCTTTCGCTGACCACCCCCAATTACTACGGGGTGGCGGTCGACCTGAGGTTGATCGTCTCCGACGCGAAGCGGCGGGGAATCCTGGTCTTGGTTGATGAGGCCCACGGACCGCACCTCCATTTTCATCCAATGCTGCCGACGTCCGCGCTTGACGCGGGGGTTGACGTCTGCGTCCAGTCCACTCATAAGATCCTGGGAGGGATGACCCAATCCTCGATGCTGCATCTAAAGGGGCGGGACATCGACCACTCCAGAATGGTGCGGCTCCTTCAGCTCCTTCAAAGTACCAGCCCCTCGTACATACTGATGGCCTCCCTGGATCTGGCGAGGATGCAGATGGCCACCGAGGGGGAGAAGCTCCTGGGCAAGGTGATCGATCTGGCGAAGGATGCCAGGGACCGCATCAATCGCATTCCTGGGCTATTTTGTTTCGGCGAGGCCGATCTGCCGGGACGTGATTTCTTCCTGGATGTGACCAAGCTGACCATCTGCGTCAAGAGGCTTGGACTCAGCGGCTTCGAGGCCTCATCGATCCTGAATGCCGAGTTCGGCGTTCAGGTTGAAATGGCCGACCTGTTCAATATTCTGGTCATCGTCAGCATAGGAGATCGGAGAGAGGACTTGGATCGCCTGGTGGCGGCACTCAACGGCTTAGCGAGGCGAGGGGCGCGACCCATGAATCGGCGGACCATTCCTTCCCCGCTGCCCCCGATGGGTCAGCAGCTCCATCTTCCTCCAAGGGAGGCATTTTTCGCCCCCTCAGAGCATGTGCCGTTGGTGAAGGCCGAGGGGCGCATCAGCTCCGACATCGTCACCATCTACCCGCCAGGAGTCCCTCTTCTTGTGCCCGGGGAAGAGGTGGCTTCTTCGACGATTGACTACCTCCTCTCACTCGCCTCATACGGCGCGAGGATCGATGGGGTACTTGAGCTCGACGAACCCCAGATTCGCGTCATGCGCGATTGAACCCGGAAGCCAGAACTTTTCCGTTGCTTTTTCCCGGTCGTTCCCGTATACTTCCGAATTCGATTTTTCCCGAGGCGTACGCTCTCGAATTACAAAAGGCTGCGGGCGCATCATGAAAAAACCCATCAAATGGAAGCTGCTGTTTCTGCTGCTCGTGACGGTGGTAGCGGGCTACTACCTCTACCCCACGCTCTCCCGCCGTTCGTCACTCCCCTCGCTGTTTCCGCCGTTGCTTCCACGTGCCGAACGCCTCAATCTCGGCCTGGACCTGCAGGGAGGGATGCATCTGGTTCTAGAGGTGGTCACAGAGAAGGCGGTGGAAAACACGGTTGACCGGCTGATCGCCGGATTGCGACGAGAGACCGAGAAGGAGAAGATCCCGGTCGAACGGATTGTCCGAGAAGGAACCGATCGGATCCGAGTCAGGCTCCAGACAAAGGAAGGTCTGGACGGATTTCGACGGATCCTGAGCAACTATAGCAATCTCCAGCAATCCAGCGGGACCGATCCAACAGAGTTGATAGTTGCGCACACACCCCGGGAGCTAAAGCGGATCGAGGAGTTCGCCGTTCGACAGAGTCTGGAAACCATCCGAAACCGCGTGGACCAGTTCGGCGTGGCCGAGCCCCACATCATTCAGGAAGGGGATCGTCGCATCGTCGTCCAGCTTCCAGGCATTAAAGAGCCGCAGCGGGCGATCAATCTGATCGGCAAGACCGCCCTCCTCGAGTTCAAGTTAGTGGTGGAGGGCGGCAACGTCCAGGAGGCATTGGCGGGGAAGGTCCCGGAGGGCCAGGACGTTCTCTACCAGCGGCATGTGGACGAGCAGGGAGGCGTGAGCAAGACTCCCTTCTTAGTACAGAAGCGGCCCATCCTGACGGGGGACCTCTTGACCTCGGCCCAAGTCCAGATCGACAATCAGACCAATGAGCCGGTGGTCTCTATTGAATTCGATCGGGAGGGGGCACGACTGTTCGGGGAGGCAACGGCGGCCAACGTGGGGCGAAGACTGGCCATCGTGCTGGATGATACCATCTATTCAGCGCCCGTCATCAGGGAGAAGATCTCGGGGGGAAAGGCCCAGATCTCCGGCCGCTTTACGGCGGAGGACGCCAGGGATTTGGCGATCGTGCTGCGGGCAGGGGCGCTTCCCGCGCCTGTCAACATCATCTCTAACCTCACCGTCGGCCCGTCGTTGGGCCAGGACTCTATCGAAAAAGGGGTGCGGGCTGCGATTCTCGGCGGGGTCCTCGTCATTCTTTTCATGGCGGTGTACTATAAGTTATCCGGTGTCATTGCCAACTTCGCCCTCTTCTTGAATCTCATCTGGCTGGTTGGGGCCCTGGCCAGTCTTCGGGCCACGCTCACGCTGCCTGGCATCGCGGGGATCATCCTCGGAATCGGGATGGCGGTCGATTCAAACGTTCTGATCCTGGAGCGGATCCGTGAAGAACTCCGGGTGGGAAAGACAGTCCGCTCGGCGATTGATGCAGGCTACGACAAGGCGTTCCTGACGATTATCGACTCTCATGTGACGACACTGATCACCGCGTTTGCGCTTTTCTTATTCGGGACCGGACCGGTGAAGGGGTTTGCGGTCACCCTGAGCCTGGGGGTGATTTTCAACCTTGTGACCGCCTTGACAGGGACCAGGGTGGTCTACGCTTGGATGACACAGCGGTGGGACTTGAAGACGCTCAGTATTTGAGAGAAGGGTGTAGGGTCTAGGGTTGAGGGCTTAGTAAAATGCCCGTTTTCCTTGGTCCTGTACCCTAGTCCCTATACCCTATACCCTGAGGTTTCCAATGCTCGAGATTCTCGGGAAGACGAAGATCGATTTCATCGCCTGGCGGCGGACCGCCTTCGGCGTTTCATCAGTGCTCTGCCTCTTGGGGATCGTGGCGATCATCCAGATCACGCGTGGCGGCGCGAACCTGGGGATTGACTTCGCCGGCGG